>NZ_LDUR01000019.1:0-98543 GCF_001043705.1 Chromobacterium sp. LK11 | reverse complement strand
GATTTTTATCACGGAGCCGAGCCAGCCACCGGCTCGCCCAGGGAGCAAGCCTAAACCATCCCGGCCGGCCGTCGTTTCGACTAGCCCTGGACGTTGAAAGGGAAACGGGAGGACATCATGATTAATATATTGATTCGACAACACCTGACGCTCAAAAAAGCAGCGCAGCTAATCCTGGTCTACGAAACAGCGCATGGCCCCATCTCCTTGGCGGACCTGCGCCTCGCCCACCTTGCCAGCAACGCCGAACTCAAGCAGGAGCTGAAGCAGACCATGGAGCTGTACTACCGCTGGATGCGGCGGCATGGCCCGATGCTGCGGCTGGGCGGGCTGGCAAACCTCCAACCGCTCTCGCCAGTCAGGCCCCGCGACGAGGCCGCCTGGGCGACCATCCGCAAGCTCTGGGCCTCCGGCAGGTGGAGCAACCGGGACAACTGTGTTCGAGCCTGCTACAAACAGGCGGGCTTCACCAATCTTACCGAAGCCCGCCAGGCGCTGGTCAGGCAGCCCGCGCCGCCCAACAAGCTCTCTTGGCCGGCCCAGACCTTCTTGGAAAACCGCTAGCGGACGCGCGGCAGGAACAACTCGGCCAGCATGCAGCGGCAACTGCCGCCGCCCACCGCCTCAATGGTGGGAATGGGATTGACCACCGGCTGGCCATGGCGCTCCAGCGTTCTTTGCTGCGCCGGCGTGAAGCCGTTCCAGGCTTGTTCCGACATCGCGATCAGCGGTTGGCCGCCGGCGCCGCGCAGCTGCAGGATATTGCCGCAGAAGCTGCTCTCCACCTGGGCCAGGCTGATGTCCACCACCTCGTGGTGCTCACCCAGCGCGCTCAGCACTTGCCGCCGCTGCTCCGGCCGATGCAGGCTTTCGGAACAGATCACCGCGAAGCCCTCGCCCACGCTCATCATCACATTGGTGTGGTAGATGGGCACGCCGCGGCTGTCCACAGTGTCGAAGAGATGCACCGCCTCCAGGCCGCGCCTGCGCGCGTAACGGTAGAGCGCGCCCGGATGGCAGCGTTGCGAGCGCGCCGCGTACACGCGCTTGCGCGGATGATCGAACACCATCACCCCGGTGCCTTCCAGGATCAACTCCTCCTCCAGCGGATGGCCGGCCCACACCACCTGCTCCACCTCGTAACCGTGGCTCAGCAGCAAGTGGCACAACTCCTCCACCCGCCGTTCGCGGCGGCGGTTCAGCGTGTGCATGGGATAGACGTGCAGGCTGCCGTCGGCGCTGGTGCTGAACCAGTTGTTGGGAAACACCGCGTCCGGCGTCGGATAGCCGTCCGGGCTTTTTTCCAGCACCAGCACTTCGACGCCGTGGTCGCGCAGCCGCTGCGCCATGGCGTCGAATTCGGCCAGCGCCCGCGCGGTGACCTGGGCCGGCGGCAGTTGCAAGCGGTGCTGAAACACATTGTCGGCGCCGGTCTGCTCGTTGAAGGCGAAGTCGTGGGGGCGCACCATCACGACGGCGCGGGCCAATTGGCCCTGTCTGGCGCGGAGCCAGAGCGGCTCCAGATTTTCTTGCGCCGGCGCGTCGGCGGCGGCGATGGCTTGGGCTTGCATGGCGGGGACTCTGTCGGGTGGGTGGTTTGACGGCCGCCCGCGGGCGGCAAATCATTCTACTGACAGTACGCGTTCCGGCCATGCCGTAAACATGACGCGAAACATCAAACAAGCGACATGCCCGCCGGCATTGCGCCCGCAGCCCCCGCTCTTGAGCTCCATCCTTGAATGGCTGGCCGGGCGACGCTCGGCGTCATTCGCGGCAGAATTCCGCTAAGCTATCCCAACTACCAGTCGTTCAAAATCGGTATTTGCTTGAAATTGAGCATATTCATGCACAGCGAGCCCCATATGCCGTATATCAAACTATCCATCCTCCTCGTTTTCGCGCTCTGTACCGTTTACATTCATTACCGCGGCCGCCAAAGGCTGGGCTTCTGGCGCCAGTTGACCGATCACTCCACCTTCATGGCGCCGATCAACTGCTTCTGCTACCTGTTCTCCACCTTGCCGGCCCGCCCCTACCTGCCCTTGCAGCAGTTCCCGGAGCTACGGACGCTGAACGACAACTGGCAGCGCATCCGCACTGAGGCGCTGGCTCTGTCCAACGACGGCGAGATCAAGGCGTCGGAACGTTACGACGACCTGGGCTTCAACTCCTTTTTCAAGACCGGCTGGAAACGCTTCTATCTGAAGTGGTACGACCAGCCGCACCCGTCGGCGGCCAGGCTATGTCCGTACACCACGGAATTGCTGCAAGGCATTCCCTCGGTGAAGGCGGCGATGTTCGCCAGCCTGCCGCCGGGCAGCCGGCTGGTGCGCCACCGCGACCCTTTCGCCGGCTCGGTGCGCTTCCACCTGGGCCTGTCCACGCCGCAGAGCGAGGCCTGCTACATAGAAGTGGACGGCCAGCGCTACAGCTGGCGCGACGGCGAGGCGGTGCTGTTCGACGAAACCTATCTGCACCACGCCGAGAACGCCACCAAACACCAGCGCATCATCCTGTTCTGCGATATCGAGCGCCCGATGCGCTTCCGCTTCGCCGCCTGGTGCAATCGTCTGATCAGTCGCCTGCTGCTGGGCGCCGCCAGCTCGCCCAATCAGGACGGGGACCGCACCGGCGCGCTCAACCGCCTGTTCCGCTATGTGCAGGCGGTGCGGCTGTTCGGCAAGCGCATCAAGGCGCAGAGCCGCGTTGGCTACTACGCACTGAAATGGCTGTTGTTCGGCGGGCTGTTGCTGGGCTGGCTGCTGAGCTGAAGCGCCCTTATAGATTGAAGAAAGCCCGCGCATTGTCCGTCAGCAGCCGCCGGCGGATCTCCGTGTCCGCCACCGTGTCGCGGATCAGGCCGCCCACCGTCTGCTCGCCCAAGGGAAACGGCGCGTCCGAACCCAGCATCACCCGCTCCGCGCCCATGGTGGCGATCAGCAGCTGCAAAGCGCCCGGATCGAAGATGGCGGAATCCACGTAAAAGCGGTCCAGATAGCTGGACGGCCGCCGCGGACAGTCTTCGCGCACAATGTCCCGCTGCTCCCAGGCGTTGTCTACCCGCCCCAGCAGATAGGCGAAGCTGCCGCCGCCGTGGGCGAAGCAGATTTTCAGGCTGGCCGGCAGCCGTTCGAAAGCGCCGGACAGGATCAGCGACAGAATGGCGAGCTGGGTTTCCGCCGGCATCGACACCAGCCAGGGCAGCATCCAGCGCTTCATCCTCGCGCCGGCGCCCATCATGTCCCAGGGGTGCACCAATAGAGGGATGTTCTCGGCGGCGCAGTGGCCCAGAAACGTCAGCAAGCCTTCATCGTCCAGGTCCCGCTCGCCGACGTGGTTGCCGATCTGCACGCCGACATGGCCGGCGTCGCGGGCGCGGCTGGCTTCGCGGCAGGCGGCGTCGATGTCCTGCAGCGGCACTTGCGCCAGCGCTTTCAAGCGTTGCGGCGCGACGGCGGCCATCTCCAGCGCGCGGTCGTTCATCAGTTGCGTCCACGGCAAGGCGCGCTCTATCGGCGCGGCGTAGGCGAACATCACCGGCGTCGCGCACATGATCTGGATGTCTATGCCTTGCTCGTCCAGCCAGGCCAGCCGGCGCGCGCCGTCCCACAGCGCGTCGTGCACCGGCCGGAACGGCTGGTCGCCCACCATGATCTGCCCGTTGCGGCCGGAGGTTTCCAGCCAGGGCCCGCGCCGCGGGTCCAGCCGGGCCGCTTCGGCCTGGCTGATCCGCGGGAAGAAATGGGAGTGGATGTCTATCATGGCGGGGTTTCTCAGTTAGTGGTATTTCTCAATGGCTGGACCGCTGCCGCAGCTCATGCCAGGCGGCGTAATCCTTGCCCGGATGGACGGTGCCGCAATGGCGGCAGCGGCGTTCGTCCTCGCTCAGCGCGTAAAACAGCTGATAGGCCTTGGGCAGGTCGTCCACCAGACTGTCCAGCTGCTTGGAGAAGCGCCAGACCTCGGTGGCGCAGACAGGACAGTACCATTGCAGGCTGTCGTGCTCGCCAACCGGCCGCGGCTTCTCCACCAGCAGGCACAGGCCGGGTTCCGGCCGTTGCGGCGAGTGGATGACATGGGCCGGCAGCAGGAAGGCGTCGCCCTCGCGCAGCTCGATGCGGTCGAAACGCCCGCGGTCCCAAATCTCCAGGTAGGCGTTGCCCTGGATCTGGTAGAAGATTTCCTCGGTGGGGTTGTCGTGAAAATCGGTGCGGGTGTTCGGACCGCCCACCATATTGATGATGTAGTCGCCGTCCGGCCAGATGGCGGCGTTGCACACAGGCGGCTTGAGTTCGCTGTGATTGCGCTTTGCCCAGTCCAGCAGATTGAGCGGCATGCCGTATTGCAGTTCCATCTCACTTCTCCTTCCCTAGTGGTCACTCCGTCTAAAGCGGTTTGTAGGCGATCGCCTTGATTTCAATACGCAGGTGCGGATGCGGCAGCTGATGCACCGCCACCGTGGTCCGCGTCGGCCCCTCCTCGTTGAAGTACTCGGCGTAAACCTGGTTGTATGCGGCGAAATCGTTCATATCCACCAGGTAGGCGCAGATCTCCACCACATCGGCCAAGCCGGCGCCGGCCGTGGCCAGGATGTCGCGGATATTTTCGATCACCGCCCGGGTTTGCAGAGCGATGTCCAGCCGCGTCGCGCCCATGGCGTCGGCTTCGGCGCCGACTATGCTGTTGTCCGGCCGCCGCGAGCTGGTGCCGGAGACAAAGAGGAAATCGCCGGCCCGCTTCAGGTGCGGAAAGCGGCCGCGCGGCACGGCCTTGCCGCTGACGGTGGTGGCTTGGGTGCTCATCAGGCGCTCCCGCTGGTTTCAAATTCGCAACGGCCCAGGCCGGCGATCTCCACGCCGACGTGCAGGCCGGCGCGCAGCGGCTCCGCCGCGGTGGCGGCGCCGGCCAGCAGCAAGGAGCCGGCCGGCAGCGAGCGTCCCGCCGCGTGGAGCAGCGCGGACACCTCCATCAAGGCGCGCAGCGGCTGGCCCAGGATGGCGGCGCTGCTGCCCAACTGCACCGGGCGGCCGTCAAAGCGCAGCGTCACCCCCAGATTGTCCAAGGGCGTGTCCGGCGGGCTTAGCGGGCCGACGACGAAATGGGAGGAGGAGCAGTTGTCCGCCACCACGTCCTCCAGGCTGAAACGGAAGTCGCGATAACGCGAATCGATGATTTCCAGCGCCGGCGCCACGCCGGCCAAAGCCAGTCCGGCCTCGGCCAGGGACAGCGGCCGCGAGATCTCCTGCGCGGTGACGAAGGCGATTTCCGGTTCCACCCGCGGATGGATCAAACGCGTCAGCGCCAGCTCGCCGCCGTCCGCCAGTTGCATCGCGTCGGTCAACTCGCCCCAGATCAGCGCGTCCACGCCCATCTGCACGCGTTTGGCGCGGCTGGTGAAGCCCAGTTTCAGCCCCAGCGCGCGCTCGCCGCGCTGCTGGCGCAGCGCGATGCCGGCCTGCTGGATGCGGTAGGCCTGCGCCAGATCGAAGCCTTGCCGCGCGCTTAGTTGATCGACGGCTTCGCCGGTTTGGGTCGCTATGTCCAGTTCGCGAGCGCAGGCTTGAATGAAGTCGGTCATGCCGCGCCCCCCTTGGCCTTGAGCAAGTCCAGCGCCACGTCGACTATCATGTCCTCCTGCCCGCCCACCATGCGGCGACGGCCCACTTCCAGCAGGATGTCCAGGGTTTTCAAACCGTATTGCCGCGCCGCCGTTTCCGCGTGGCGCAGGAAGCTGGAGTAGACGCCGGCGTAGCCCAGCGCCAGCGTTTCGCGGTCCACCCGCACCGGGCGGTCCTGGGTGGGCCGCACCAGGTCGTCGGCGGCGTCCATCAGCCGGATCAGGTCGCAGCCGTGGTTCCAGCCCAGCCGCTCGGCGGCGGCGATGAACACTTCCAGCGGCGCGTTGCCGGCGCCGGCGCCCTGGCCGGCCAGCGAGGCGTCGACGCGGCGGCAGCCCTCTTCCACCGCCACGATGCTGTTGGCCACGCCCAGCGCCAGATTGTGATGGGCGTGCATGCCGGTTTCCGTCTCCGGCCGCAAGGCG
Source organism: Chromobacterium sp. LK11 (assembly GCF_001043705.1). Lineage (NCBI taxonomy): Bacteria > Pseudomonadati > Pseudomonadota > Betaproteobacteria > Neisseriales > Chromobacteriaceae > Chromobacterium > Chromobacterium sp. LK11. The sequence continues at coordinate 92,500 of NZ_LDUR01000019.1, read as the reverse complement.
TCGCGCAAGGCGCGGAAGCGGTCGCGCACCTCTTGCATCAGCAAGGCGCCGCCGGAATCCACCACGTAGACGCAGTGGGCGCCGTAGCTTTCCATCAGCTTGGCCTGCTCCGCCAGCCGCTGCGGCGTGGTCATGTGCGACATCATCAGAAAGCCGACGGCGTCCATGCCCAGTTCGCGCGCATAGCCGATGTGCTGTCTGGCGATGTCGGCCTCGGTGCAGTGGGTGGCGACGCGCACGATGCGCGCGCCGGCGTCGTAAGCGTTGCGCAAGGCGCCGACGGTGGCGATGCCGGGCAGCAGCAAGGTGGCGATCTTGCTCTTGCTCACCGATTCGGCCGCGGCGGCGATCCACTCGACGTCGCTATGGGCGCCGAAGCCGTAGTTGAAGCTGGAACCCTCCAGCCCGTCGCCGTGCGCCACTTCGATGGAGTCGACGCCGGCGGCGTCCAACGCCGCGGCGATGGCGCGCACCTGGGCCAGCGAGTAGCGGTGCCGGACCGCGTGCGAGCCGTCGCGCAGGGTCACGTCGGAAATATACAGTTTGTCCATGCCGGGCTCCTCAAGCTTGCAACAGGCGGGCCGCGACGCGTTCGCCGCAGGCCATCGCCGCCGATGTCATGATGTCCAGATTGCCGGCGTAGGCCGGCAGATAGTGGGCCGCGCCTTCCACCTCGATGAAGACCGACACCTTGAGCCCGCCGCTCTGCGCCAGCTCCGGGTAGGCCGCCAGCGCTTCCGCCGGCAGCGCCTCGAACTGCACCTCCTGTTTCAGCCGGTAGCCGGGCACGTAGGCGCTCACTTTGTCCGCCATCGCGGCCACCGAGCGCGCGATGGCGTCCCGGTCCGCCGGCGCGGTCAGGCAGAACACCGTGTCCCGCATCATCAGCGGCGGCTCCGCCGGGTTGAGGATGATGATGGCCTTGCCCTGGCGCGCGCCGCCGACGCCGACAATGGCCTGGGCGGTGGTTTCGGTGAATTCATCGATATTGGCGCGGGTGCCGGGACCGGCCGATTGGCTGGAGATGGAGGCGACGATCTCGCCGTAGAACACCGGCGTCACCGCGGCCACCGCGGCCACGATCGGGATGGTGGCCTGGCCGCCGCAAGTGACCATATTGATGTTGGGCGCGTCCAGATGCGCGTCCAGGTTGACCGCAGGCACCACATAGGGGCCGATGGCGGCCGGCGTCAGGTCTATCACCCTGACCCCGCGCGGCCGCAGCAGCTGCTCGTGGTGGGCGTGGGCGCCGGCCGAGGTGGCGTCGAACACCAGGCGGATGTCGGCGGCCCCAGGCAGGGCCAGCAAGCCTTCCACGCCCTGATGACTGGTGGCCAGGCCCAGGCGCCGCGCGCGGGCCAGGCCGTCGGAATCCGGGTCTATGCCTATCATGGCGGTCAATTCCAGCTGCTTGCCATGACGCAATAGTTTGATCATCAGATCGCAGCCGATGTTGCCGGAACCGATGATGGCCGCTTTGACGCGAGCGGGATGGCTCATGAGGATGCTCCCTGAAGTGAGGCGAAGCAGGCCGACACTTCGCCCAGGCCCTGGATGCGGGCGGTGAACACATCGCCGGCGCGCGCCGGCGCCATCGGTCCCAGCGCGCCGGTCAGCACGATGTCGCCGGCCTTCAGCGGCTCGCCGCGCCGCGCCATCGTGTCGGCCAGCCACAGCGCGGCCAGCAGCGGGTTGCCGAGACAAGCCGCGCCGGCGCCCACCGAAACCGGCTCGCCGCGCAACTCCAGCGTCATGCCGCAGCCGAGCAGATCGACGTCGGCCAGGCGCCGCGGCCGGTTGCCCAGCACGAACAGGCCGCTGGACGCGTTGTCGGCGATGGTGTCGCTGATGCGGATGTCCCAGCCGGCGATGCGGCTGTCCACGATCTCCAGCGCCGGCAACACCGCGTCCACCGCCCGGAACAGATCGGCCAGCGTATGCTTGTCATGGTCCAGATCGCGGCCCAGCAACAGCGCCACCTCCGCCTCGATCTTGGGCTGCAGCAGGCGCCGGCTGTCGATCTCCTCGCCGTCGCACAGCGCCATGTCGGCGAACAGCCGGCCGAAATCCGGCTGCGCCACGCCCAGCTGCCTCTGCACCGCCAGCGAGGTCAGGCCGATCTTGCTGCCCACCAGCCTCCGGCCCTGGGCCTGGGCATGCAGAACGTTCAAGGTTTGCACCTGGTAGGCGGCGTCGACGTCCCCCTCGCCGAGCAGGCCGCGCACCGGAGCGCAAGGCTGGCCGGTGTCGGCGGCGCGACGCAGCTGCTCGGCGGCGGCTTGCAGTGTGGATGGTGAAGCTGGACTCACGGCTCTCTCCTTAATCAAACGGTCCGGCGCGGCCAAACCGGCCGTATCAGTGGGACGCGTTCCAGTCTATGGGCCGGCTCGATAAGGAGAAAATGAATATACGGGCTTCTGCTATTCCCTAAAGTTATGCCATAGTCTTCTGCCACGCCGTTTCAACCGCACAGGAGCGCCCATGGACCCTCTCACGCCTTTTTCCGTGCAAGACATGGTGTTGAACCGGCTCAAGCTGCGGCCCTTGCTGGTGTTCGACCGGGTGCTGCGCTGTCAGTCCATCGCCCGCGCCGCGCGCGAACTGCATCTGACCCAACCGGCGGTGACCAAGGCCATACGCGAGCTGGAGCAGCAACTGGACACCGTGCTGTTCCTGCGCGGCAACCGCGGCGTGGCCCCCACCGAATACGGCCTGTTGCTGGGCGAGCGCGTCCGGGCGGTGATCGCCGAATTGCGCTATCTGACCGACGAGATCAACGCCTTCAAGGGCGGCATCTGCGGGCACGTGATCGTGGGCACCCAGATCTCCGCCAGCGCCAGCCTGCTGCCGCAAGCCATCCTGCGCCTGAAGGCGAACGCGCCCAAGCTGCTGGTCACCGTGCGCGAGGGGCCGCAGGATTATCTGTTCCCGGCGCTGGCCGCCGGCGAACTGGACCTGGTGGTGGGCCGCTTGCCGGACCCGGAAGCGCCGCTCACCCGCAAGCTGCCGCTGCGCCACCAGCCCTTGTACCAGAACCGGCTGTGCATCGTGGCCGGCAGCCACCATCCGCTGCTGGCCGCGCCGCCGGCCGGCCTGACCAAGCTGCGCGACTGGCCGTGGATTCTGCCGCCGCCGGACTCCCCCGCCCGCCTGGTGGCCGAGCAGTTCTTCCACGACGCCGGCCTCGCGCTGCCGGACAATCTGCTGGAGTCGCTGTCCTTGCTGACCAATGTCAATCTGCTGGTGGACTCGGACTGCCTGGGCCTGATGCCGCGGCTGGCGGCACGCCGCTTCGCCGCCGCCAAGCTGCTGGCGGTGCTGCCGCTGGACGAGGTGGGACCGCCCACCGCCGTCGGCTACTCGGTGCGCGACGACAAGCCGCTGACGCCGGCCGCCAGGCAATTGATAGACAGCCTGAAATTGGCCGCCGCCGCGCTGGACGCTGCGGATCAGGTATAAGCGCGGGGAATAGCAAGACTCGATTTATTCATTTTCGCGGCGCGGGCCGCCTTTCCTACACTCGCCAACATTGCGTCGTCCGAAAAACCGCGGCGACGTCCGACCCGTTGACGAGGAAGAGCACCATGACCCGCCCCGCCCTGCTGCCGCTGTACATCAATGGCGGCTTCGAAGAAGGAAGCGCCCGTTTCGACAATATCAGCCCGGTGGACGGCCGCCTGCTGAGCCAGGTGGTTGAAGCCGACGCCGCCCAGGTGAGCCGCGCGGTCAAAGCCGCCAGCGACGCGCTGCAAGGCCCTTGGGGCCGCTACAGCGCGCCTGAGCGCGCCGCCATGCTGCACAAGGTGGCCGACGGCATCCAGGCGCGCTTCGACGACTTCGTCGCCGCCGAAGTGGCCGACACCGGCCGGCCGCTGCACCTGGCGCGCACGCTGGACCTGCCCCGCGCCATCGCCAATTTCCGCACCTTCGCCGACCTCGCCGTCGCCCAGGTCGACGATTGTTGCGAAACCCCGCAGGCCGACGGCGGCCTGCTGTTCAACTACACCGTGCGCAAGCCGCTGGGGGTGGTGGCGGTGATCGCGCCGTGGAACCTGCCGCTCTTGCTGCTGACCTGGAAGCTGGGGCCGGCGCTGGCGATGGGCAACACCGTGGTGTGCAAGCCGTCCGAGGAGACCCCGTCGTCGGCCGCGCTGCTGGCCGAGGTGATGAACGAGGCCGGGGTTCCCGCCGGCGTGTTCAATCTGGTGCACGGCTTCGGCCCCGGCTCCGCCGGCGAATTCCTGACCCACGACCCGCTGATCAGCGCCGTCTCCTTCACCGGCGAATCGCGCACCGGCAGCGCCATCATGAAGGCGGTGGCCGACGGCGTGAAGGACATCTCCTTCGAGCTGGGCGGCAAGAACGCCGCCGTGGTGTTCGCCGACGCCGACTTCGACGCGGCGGTGGCCGGTGTGGCCCGCTCGTCCTTCTTCAACACCGGGCAGGTCTGCCTGTGCACCGAGCGGGTCTATGTGGAGCGCCCGATCTTCGAGCGCTTCGTCGCCGCGCTGAAGGAACGCGCCGAGAACCTGAAGCTGGGCTATCCCGACGAGGACGGCGTGGACCTGGGCCCGCTGGTGTCGCGCCAGCACCGCGAAAAAGTGCTGTCTTACTTCACCCTGGCGCGCGAGGAAGGCGCGCAGGTGGTCACCGGCGGCGAGACGCCGCGCTTCGGCGACGCGCGCGATCAAGGCGCTTACGTGCGCCCAACGATCTGGACCGGCCTGCCCGACCACGCCCGCTGCGTGCGCGAGGAAATCTTCGGCCCAGTCTGCCATATCGCGCCGTTCGACGACGAGGAGGAAATCCTGAGCCGCGTCAACGACAGCCCCTACGGCCTGGCCTGCGCGCTGTGGACCCAGCGGCTGGACCGCGCCCACCGGCTGGCAAGGCGCGTCCAGGTCGGCATCGTCTGGGTCAACGCCTGGTACGCGCGCGATCTGCGCACGCCCTTCGGCGGCAGCAAGCTGTCCGGCCTCGGCCGCGAAGGCGGCCGCCATTCGCTGGACTTCTACTCCGAAATCAGCAATGTCTGCGTCAAGCTGTGACGCGCCGGGAGAACGCCGCCATGTCCGCCACCCTGGATGTTGACCGCTTCATCGACGACAGCCGTCTCGGCTCCTTCCACGCCGTCTTGCTGACGCTGTGCTTCCTGGTCATGTTCGCCGACGGCTACGACCTGGCGGCCTTGTCCTACATCGCGCCCACGCTGATGGAGCAATGGGGGCTGAGCAAGCCGCAACTGGGCCAGGCGCTCAGCGCCGCCTTGTTCGGCCTGGCCGGCGGCGCCATGCTGGGCGGCCCGCTGGCCGACCGCCTGGGCCGCAAACCCGCGGTCATCGCGTCGACGCTGCTGTTCGGCGTCGGCAGCCTGCTGACCGCGGCGGCGGATTCGCTGAGCGCCCTGACCGCTTATCGCCTGCTCACCGGCATCGGCCTGGGCGCGGCGCTGCCCAACACCATCACCCTGCTCTCCGAATACAGCCCGACGCGGCGACGCGCGCTGCTGGTCAGCGCCATGCTGTGCGGCTTTCCGCTGGGCGCGGGGGCCGGCGGTTTGTGCGCCGGCTGGCTGATCCCGCCCTACGGCTGGCGCGCGCCGCTGTGGCTGGGCGGCGCCTTCCCTCTGCTGCTGGCGCTGGCGCTGTATCGCTGGCTGCCGGAATCGGTGCGCTATCTGGCGGCGCGCCGGCGTTCCGCCGCCGACATTCGCGAGCGGCTGCGCCGCCTCGCCGCCACGCCGGAGCTGGAGCGAGCCGACGCCTTCCGCCTTGGCGAGCCCGACGGCGACGCGCCGCGCGCCGGCCTGCGCGCGGTGCTGACCCAGCCTTTGGCCTCAGGCACGCTGCTGCTCTGGCTTAGCTGCTTCATGAGCATGTTGATCTATTACCTGGTGGTGAACTGGATGCCGCTGCTGTTGAAGGAGGCCGGCCTCTCGCTGAGCCGCTTCGCCTGGATCAGCGCGCTGTTTCCGCTGGGCGGCGGCGTCGGTTCCATTCTGCTGGGCTGGTGGATGGGACGCGCCGAACCGCACCGCCTGCTGGCGGCCAACTTCGCCGCCGCCGGCCTGCTGGCCTGGGCGATAGGCGCCGCCGTCTCCCAGGGCGAGCAAGGCGGCTGGCTGGGCTTGCTGGTGTTCTGCATGGGCTTCGCTTCCGGCGGCGGACAGTCGGCGCTGGCCGCGCTGTCCGCCGCCTTCTACCCAACCCACTGCCGGGCCAGCGGCGTGGGCGGCATGTACGGCGTTGGCCGCGGCGGCGCCATCTTCGGGGTGTTGGCAGGCGCGGAGCTGATGCGCCAGCAAGCGCGGCCGGACTGGATTTTCAGCTTCCTGTTGTTTCCCGCCGCGGTCATCGCCATCGCCCTGTTGCTGAAGCGGCAGCGCTACGCGCGCGACAAGCCGGTTCTCGAAGCTTGAGCCCGCGTTAAGACCTGTTTACGCCCCGCCGCGCGCGGGCGGCGAACCGCCGCTCTCATCGCGCCGGCGCGGTGCCTTCCGCGCCAGGCGCCAAGTCTCCCTCGTTGAAACTCATTTCCATCAACTCCCCGGCGGCGTTCCGGCAGTTCACCGCGAAATCGGGCTGCTCCGGATTCTTGCTGCCGGGGTGCAGCCTGACGGAAATCACTTCCATGCAGTCCCGGGTCAGCGCCGCCCGGCGCCCCACCTCCGCCAACGCCGGCGCCCAGCGGCAGAACGCGCCGGCGGCGTAGGAGCCGGCTCCGCACAGCTCCCCGGCGGCTTGCACCGCGTCCGGCAACACCACGCCGGCAATGTCCTTGAGCTCCGCCTCGTTCCTGGCCTCGGCGTGCTGCTGGCTGGGCCAGACCTTATAGCCCAGCCAGCCGGCGCCGGCCAGCAAAGCGACCACCACGGCGCCCACATGCATCCATTTCAGGCGCGAAACCCGTCCCCACTCGCGCCGCGGAAGCGGCTGCGGGTACATTTCCCTATAAGGCGCCTGGCACAGCGGGCATGCGTAATGCGGCGCCCGTTGGTCGCGCGGCGTATTGCCGCGCAGGTAGCCGCAGCGAAGACACTGTCTCTTTTCCATGGGCACTCCTCCCCAGATTGAAGTCAGCCGCGCTCGCCGGCGCTTTTGGTCTGCTTCTCAAACAATCAGCGCACCCCATGCGTATGTCCTTGCATGCTAGCAAGAAAATGCCATTGCAGTTTCACACCGTAGTCTCGGCCCTGGCACTAGCGCTTCGGCCAGGTGCAATCCGGCGGAATCGCGCGGCCGGCCCAGACGGGCCTCAACAGCCGCGGCGGCTTGCGAATCGCCGCTCCCCAACGCGCTCATATTAAACCTATTGATTTAAACAAATATTTAACTTTGTTTCCTGTGGTGGATGTGCTAGCTTAATTTAAACAAATAAAAACAGTAGTTTTAACAAAACAAACAAAGCCACGCTCTGATGAATGGCTCACAAATCGCTGCAATGGAGACAATATGTTTACCGTACTGACAATCTTCGGCACCCGCCCGGAGGCCATCAAGATGGTGCCCGTCATTCACGCGCTGCAAGACTGCCCGGACGTGGCGTCCAAAGTCTGCGTGACCGGGCAACACCGCGAGATGCTGGACCAGGTATTGGATTTTTTCGGGATCAAGCCGGACTTCGACCTGAAGCTGATGCAACAGGCGCAGGGCTTGGCGTCGTTGACCGCCAGGCTGGTGGAAACGGTCGACAAGATCCTGGAGGAAGTCCAGCCCGACGTCGTGCTGGTGCACGGCGACACCGCCACCACGCTGGGCGCCAGCCTGGCCGCGTTTTACCGCCGGATTCCCATCGGCCACGTGGAAGCGGGCTTGCGGACCGGCGACTTGTATTCGCCCTGGCCCGAGGAAATGAACCGCCGCGTCACCGACATTCTGGCGTCCTGGCACTTCGCTCCGACGGATGAGTCCCGCCTCAACCTGCGCAATGAAAAGGTCGACCCCGACCGTATCTTCGTCACCGGCAACAGCGTCGTCGACACGCTGCAGCTGGCGGTGAAGAAGCTGGAGCAACAGCCTGATCTTAAGGCCGACATCGCCGCCGCCTTCGCCTATCTGCGGCCGGAAGCGAGGATGATTCTGGTCACCGGCCACCGCCGGGAGAAGTTCGGCGAAAAATTCGAAAGCTTCTGCCGCGCCTTGGTCAGCCTGGCGGAACGCTACCCGGACGTGGACATCGTCTATCCGGTGCATCTGAATCCCAATGTGCGCAAACCGGTGTACGCCCTGCTGTCCCGGGTGCGCAACATCCATTTGATAGAACCGCTGCAATACCTGCCCTTCGTCTATCTGATGGCCCGCTGCCACCTCATCATCACCGACTCCGGCGGCATACAGGAAGAAGCGCCGGCGCTGGGCAAGCCTGTGCTGGTCACCCGGGACACCACGGAGAGACCGGAAGCGCTTGCGGCCGGCACCGCCATGCTGGTGGGCACCGAAACCGAGCTCATCGTCCGGCACGCCAGCGCCTTGCTGGAAGACGAGGCGGCCTATCAACGCATGTCCCAAGCCCACAACCCCTATGGCGACGGCTGCGCCGGCAAGCGCATCGCCGCCATTCTCTCCTCGCTGCCGCGCCAACAGCGGGAAGCGGACAAGCGCAGCCGGACCGCCGCCGCCATCGCTCCCGCGCAAGGAAGATAAGGATGGCGCCGCGAGTCCTGCTTTGGCTGACCCTGCTGGTCTGCTGCGCGCCGGCCTGGTCCGCCAGGGATGCGGCCAAGCCCGCCGGCCGTCACGCCCGCCACCACGATGCGGCCCTGTCCCCGGAAAGCCAGGCCGCCATGGCGGCCCTGCCCATTGACCCGGACGCTTCCCCCGCCGCCGTCAGCCCCAGCGTCAGCATCAAGGGAGCGTCGGACAACGTCGATCTGCGTCATACCCAGCAACTGATCCTGGACCAGATCGAAGAGGCGCGCCGCCGCACCGTCAGCCAGGAGGACGACCCCTTGCTGCAACGCGAAACCGCCACGCCCTTCATCTGGGTCTTGCGCGCGCTGAGCCTGGCGCTCTACGGCGTGGCGCTCTTGATCGCGGTGTACGCGGCGCGCCACATGGCTTTCACCTTGAATCGGCTGTTCGGCCATCAGCGCCACCCCTATCTGGACATTGAGACGGCGCAATGGCCCAAGGTCACCGTCTTCATCGCGGCGCACAACGAGGAGGCCGTGATCGCCGACGCGATGGAAGCCTTGCTCGAATCCGACTATCCGCCGGGACGAATGATCATCATGCCCGTCAACGACCGCTCCACGGACGGCACGCGCGCCATCATAGACCGCATCGCGGCGCGCCGGCCGGACGCGATCCGGCCGTTTCACCGCACCCAGGGCAAGCCCGGCAAGGCGGCGGCGCTGAAGGACGCGACGGCCTTGATCGACACCGAGCTGTTCATCGTCTTCGACGCCGACTACCTGCCAAGCCGCGGCTTGCTCAAGCAATTGATCGCGCCCTTCTTCGACCCCGAAGTCGGCGCCGTGATGGGGCGCGTGGTGCCCTTGAACCCGGGCGCCAATCTGTTGACCCGCATGCTGGACATGGAGCGCGCGGGAGGCTACCAGGTGGATCAGCAGGCCAGGATGAATATGAAGCTGGTGCCGCAATACGGCGGCACCGTCGGCGGCATCCGCGTCGCCGCGCTCAACAGCGTCGGCGGCTGGCACGACGATGTGCTGGCCGAAGACACCGACCTGACCTACCGGCTGTTGATCGGGGGCTGGCTCACGGTCTACACCAATCGCTCCGAGTGCTACGAGGAGGTGCCGGAGAGCTGGCCGGTGCGCATCCGGCAATTGATGCGCTGGACCCGCGGCCATAATCAGGCGCTGGCGCGGCACGTCGGCCGGCTGCTGAGCACTCGCGGGGTGCAAAGGCGGGAAAAACTGGATGGGCTGCTGTTGCTGGGCACTTACGCCATGTCCCCGCTGCTGCTGCTGGGCTGGGCCATCACCCTGCTGCTGTTCTTTTTCGACAGCATGCTGCCCTCTCCCGGCGTCTTGCTGGTGCTGGCCCTGGTCTGCTACAGCGCGATGGGCAATTTCGCCGCCTTCTTCGAGATCGGCGTCGCCTGCCATCTGGACGGCAACGGCAAGCGGCTGCGCATTTTGCCTTTCGCCATTCTTGGCTTTCTCGTCAGCCTGGTCACCATTTCCCGCGCCACGCTGCGGCAGTCGCTGATCGAACCGTTCAGGAAAAACCGAACGCTGCACTGGGACAAGACCAAGCGCTACCGGAGGCAGCCGGGATGATGGCCTTTCTTTACCTGCTGGGCGCGGCGGCGCTGATCGCCCTGCCGCTGTTGCCCGGCCTGCTGGAGCTGCTGCGCAAGACCGACACCACCGCGCTGGGCATCAATCGGCTGCACACCGGCACCGCCGACGTCTTCGCCCGCGGCTACCGGCGACGGCTGGACGCGCTGGACTCGGGCGAGTGGCGGCAAGACTGGAACGCTCGCCTGGACGCCGCCGGGCAAGCCGGCCGCCCCGTCGTGGACGAGGAGGTGTTGGCCGCAGGCGAATTGCGCATTCCCGCCCACTTCAGTTTCCTGAAAGAAATCCATTGCGACGACAACATCGTCGCCGCTCAGGGCGTGATCCTGCGCAGCGTCTTGGCCGACGGCAAGCTGAAGCTGGGGCCGGACAGCTCGATTCTGCGTTGGGCCGGCGCCGGCGACATGGACATCGCGCCCGGCGCCCAGCTGTTCGGCCGGGCCGTGGCGGAACACCGGCTGGACATCGCGGGGCCGGTCCGCTTCCAACGCATCCAGGCCGCCGCCATCCGCATGGGCGGTGAGCTGCGCCGGCTGCCTCCGGCAAGGCCGCTGCGGGAAGTGGACATCGAAAACCTGCGCACGCCCCACCCGTTTAACGCCGAAATGCGCCGCGCGGTGGTGGACGGCGATTTCCGCTTGCCGGAAAACAGCCTGCTGCGCGGCCACCTGGTGGTGCGAGGCGGCCTGAGCGTCGGCCCCGGCTGCCGGATAGAGGGCAGCGTCAAGGCCAGCGGACCGGTGCGTCTGGCTCGCGGCGTGCTCGTGGACGGCGCCGTCATTTCCGACCACTCCATCGTCTGCCGGGAAGACTGCCGGCTGCTGGGCCCAGTCGTGGCGGACCGGTTCGTCGCCATCGGCGCCCATTCGGCGCTGGGCGCGCCGGATTCGCCCAATACCGTCTCTTCGCGCCTGGTGCTGCTGACGCCGCCGCTGATCGCGCACGGCACCATCTGGGCCCGCGTCCGCGGCAAGGTGCGCGGACGATGATGAAGCGTCTCTGTCTGCTGCTGACCTTGTGTTGCGGAACGAGCCAGGCCGCCGCCGACCTTTTCAAGCTGCCCGGCTATCAAGACGAGGACGGCGCCATCCTGCTGCAAGCGCATGGCCGTCATGTCGACCCTTATTTCGCGATGAAGGCCTTGCTGACGGCCGAGGAACTGGGCTTGTCCATCGCGCCCGCCGCGGACGCCTGGACCGCCTGGCTGGCCCCGAGACAGGAAAGCAACGGCAGCTTCCCCCGCTTCGAACGCCAAACAAACGGCGACTGGCGCCGCGCGGCGGACGCCGACGCCGACGACTCCACGCTGGCCCTGTGGATTTCATTGCTGAGCCGGCGCTATCGGCAACAAGACATGCCGCCGGCGCTGCAGGCGTCGCTGGCGCGCGCCAGACGGGCGCTGTGGAAGTTGAGACAGCCGCGCAGCGGCATTTACGACTACGCCGCCGGCGCCAAGCTGGGCTATCTGATGGACAACGTAGAAGTTTACGCCGCGCTGCGCGACGACTGCGCCAGAACCGGCGCCGGCTGCCGGCGGGTGCGCCAGCTGGCCGCGGCGCTGCCCAAGGCGTTTTGGGAGGCCAAAACCCGGCGCTGGCGCACCGCCAGCCGCGACCTTCCCCCCGTCGCCTTCTACCCGGAGGCCGCGGCCCAGCTGTTCCCCAAGATGGCGGGCTTGCCGCCGATGCCGGGCCAAGCCTCCTTCGACGCCTGGCTGCTCGGCGAAGGCCGGCCCTGGCTTGCCCAGGACCCGCCGCAACTGGACTTCCCCTGGGGCCTGCTGGCGCTGGCCGCGCTGCGGGACGGCCGCGAGGACGCGGCGCGGGCCTGGCTGCGGCAAGCGGCGCCCGCGCGCGGAACCCCGCGCTGGAATGTGCTGGAAGAAGCGGTTTTTCAAGGATTGGCGCTCCGCCTGGCCGCAACGGCGGAGCCAGAACAAAGGCTGGAAGAATGAACAAGATTCGATCATGTCCCCGCTGGGTGGTCATCATCCTGCTGCTGGGACTCTTGCTGGCGGCAAGCGCGATATGGCATGGCCTGCGCGCCAAGCAAACGCCGCCGCCCGCCGCCTTCATCGCCTTGCTGCTGCCGGACAAGCCGGCCAGCAACAAATACGCGCTGGCCTGGCAAGACGCCGCCAACGAGGGCGGCGTGGCGATGATGCAGATCAGCGCCAGCCAACTGGTGGGCATGGAGCCGGAACAACGCGCCCGCCTCCGCGGCATCATCTTGCCGGACACCATACACCGTTACGTCGACGCGGCCTTGACCGGGGTATTGGAAGAATACGTGCGGGCCGGCGGCGCCTTATGGATCAACTACGACGCCGCCAGCGAAAACGCCGGCGGCCGCTTTCTGGACAAGCCGGCGCTCACGCGCCTGGTGGGCGTGGATTATCTGCTGTACCGGGAACTGGGCAAGCAGATGGTGCGCAGGGATTTGATGCTGATGCCGCCTTCCGCCGTCGCCGAGCTCGGCATCACCCCCGGCCGCTTCCAGCCCTATTCGGAAGGCCAGTCCGCCCTGCTGCAAGCCTCGACCTACGGCTACGACCAGGCCGCCTTCAGCTACCTGGCCACCCGCGGCCGCTTCCCTGGCCGCGTGCTGGCCCAAGGGCCGGACGGCACCTTGATCGCCGGCCTGCGCGATTACGGCCGCGGCAAGGTTTTATTCGTCAACCTGCCGGTCACCTTCCTCAAAATACGCACCGACGGCTTGTGGCTGCAGTCCTATCTGAGCTTTTTCAACACGCAGGTGCTGCGCCTGCCCCAGCTGGCCGCCGTGCCGGACGGCGTGGGCGGCCTGGTGATGAACTGGCACGTCGACGACGCCAACGCCATCCCCTATCTGGACCTGCTCGAGAAACTGGGGTTTCTCGAACAGGGTCCGTATTCCGTCCATTTCACCACCGGCCCGGACACCAACCAGCCCGGCGACCATAGAGGCATGGATCTCGCCCATAACCCGCGAGCCCAGGACTGGGTGCGCCGCCTGCGCGGGCTGGGCTACGACATCGGCGCGCACGGCGGCTGGGCGCACAACTACTTCGCCTTCAACATCAACGAGCGCAACGGCAAGCAATGGGCGCCCTATCTCGCCAACAACAAGCAAGACCTTGAGCGCCTCATCCAGCAGCCGCTCGCCGAATATTCCGCGCCCAACGGCCACCATCCGGACTGGGTGACCGCCTGGCTGCGCCAACACGGCGTACAGGCTTATTACTACGTGGGCGATCTGTCCATGGGGCCGACCCGGGCCTACATCGATCCGGCCGACATGCACGGCCGCCCCTGGGCTTTTCCGGTATCGGCCAACGGCGGCATCGCCTCCTTCGAGGAGGCGGTGCGCAACAAGCTGCCCAGCACCCAGATGACGCTGTGGCTGCAGGACATGACGCGCTTCGCCGCGCAACAGCGGGTAGCGCGCCTGGTCTACTTCCACCCTCCCGGCGTCTACTTCTACCAGCAGACGGTCCGGCAATGGCTGGCCCAAACCCGGACGCTGCGCGAACAGGGCGTGTTTCACTGGTACACGATGACCCAGCTGTCCCGCTTCCTGTCCCAACGCGAACTGACTCAATGGCAAGTCGCGCCGGCGCAAGGGCCGGACGCGTCCTGGGTCAGCGTCAGCGCGCACAACCCGAAAACCTTGGCGCGGCAAAGCTGGCTGCTGCCCAAAACCCCTGCGCGGCCGGTGCTGCGGTCCGGCCAGGCAAATATCGAAGCGCTGCCGGACGCCTGGCGGATCACCGCCCAATCCGGACAAGACCTGAGATTTGAATACGCGCAAACCGCGAGCGCAACGATGGAGACCCGCCATGCTCAGTAAACGACTAGCGCAAATCGGCCTGCTGGCCCTGTGCCTTGCCGGCCCTGCCCGCGCCGACCAGCCGGCCGCGCCGGAAACGGCCGAGGCGGCGCCCGCTCCCGCCGAGGTCGAAGCCTATTCACCGCCGGCGGCGCCGGAGCCGTATGCTTGGGCGCGCAGCATCGAGGTCGGCGCGCAGCACTCCCGCCTCACCGGGGACAATCCGGCCTGGGACGGGGTCTACCTGTCCGGCGTCTGGCAGACCGACGCCGGCAACGTTTTCGATTGGGTCGCCGAACAAGACAGCCGTTTCGGCGAGCGGGGCCTGGCCTTGAACGGCGGCTGGAACCACGACATCAACCCCGACTGGTACGGCAGGCTGGAGCTGGGCCGCAGCAGCGGCGGCACCTTCTGGCCCGGCACCCATTACGGCGCCGCCCTCAACCGCAAATGGCTGCCCGCCCGCAACCTGGTCACCAGCTTCGGCCTAGCCTACAACGACAACCGCCAAGGCTATAGCGACCGCATTCTGACCCTGGGCATGGCCTACTACTTCGACGCGCCCTGGGTGGTGGAAGCCGGCGTGCACCGCACGCTGAGCAATCCCGGCAGCGTGACCTCGATGCAGGGCTACGGCGCGGTGACCTATGGCCGCGACCGCTGGCGCCTGCTCACCCTGGCCGTCAACGCCGGCGGCGAAGGTTATATGCCCATCGGCGTCGACCAGCCCAAGCAGAGCTTCGACAGCCAGCTGTATCAACTGAGCTGGAGAGAATGGATAGGCCGGCACTGGGGCGTCCATGCCGCGATCGAGCGCTACCACAGCCCTTATTACGAGCGCACCGGCGTCACCACCGCCGTGTTCTGGAACCTGCCATGAGCCTTCAGGAACGTCTGCACCGCTTCAGGGCGCTGCGCCACACCGGCCATGGCGGCGAGCACATCGCCCTGCACCGGGCGATGCGCACCGAACCCTTCCGGCGCCTCCGCTGGCTGGAGATCATCGGCCTGCCGCTGCTGTTCAACCTTTTGCTGCTCAAATTCCTGCCGGAGACGCTCGCGCTCTGGCGGCAGATCACGCAATGGAGCATAGAGGCGACCGGCGTGCCCGCCCAACTCTCCAGTCTGCAGGTCTTGAACGGACTGACGCCGGGGCTGTGGCTGCCGTGGCTGGACCTGCCGGCGTCGGTGCCCTCGTTCTGGCAATGGTGGGGCAACGGCCTCATCGGCTTGCTGCTGCTGTCGCTGTCGTTTTTGATCAGCCCGGAAAGCATGCCCGCGCGTTATCTGCTGCGCTTGTTCGTCATCATCCAGAGCAGCTCCTGCGTTTACTTCGCGCTATTGCCGGCGGCCTTCAACCACTCCCTGCCCGAGTACCACAGCTCCTGCCTGACCTTTGTGCTGATCCTGCTGTTCTTGATGCCCTGGGTGCACGCGCTGACCTTTCACGTGCTGGAGAAGCCGGTCTGGCACAAACTCGCTCTCAGCGGCGTTTCCCTGGCCTATCTGCTGCTGGAGGCGCCGCTGCATTATTTCGCCGCCGCCCTGGCGCTGCACTACGGCTCGCTGCTGTTCATGCCCCTGCTGTTCATACTGGGCAGCTTGATGGTGGAAGTGATGATGATGATTGCGCTGTACGCCTGGGCGATGAGCTGGGAGGAAGGCCTCCCGATCGGGTTCGGCAGCGCTCGTCGACCGAAACCGGAAATCTGAATCGAGAACGGGGCTTGCGCCTCGTCTCCGCCCGACCTAAGGGCCAGTTCAAAGTCTTGCGAGCCAGGGTGAGACAAGGCGAAAACGAGCGAGAAAGCGGAATGTACGAAGGGTACATAAGCATTTCGAAGTGGGTTCCAACGCCCTTTTCTATCCATCCCGCCGAAGCGCAGCAGGCTTTGAACAGGTTCAAAGCGCGCGACCTTATCGCGAGGGCGGCAGACCATCCCGCGGTCGAATCCGCGCGCAAGACGTGTATGCTGTTATGCGAACCAAAATCAAACCAGGGGGCATATGGGCTTCAGCGCAAATGAAAAAGACAAGATGGTGGCCCTGAAGGGCGTCGGCGCCACCGTCGTGTCCAGACTGGAACAAATCGGCTTTTCCTCCTTGGTGCAACTGGCGGAGCAGGACCCGGCGCTGCTCACGCGCCAGATCGCCGACATGATGGGGTCCAGCTGCTGGCACAACAGCCCGCAGGCCAGATCCGCAATCCAGGCCATCATCGATTTAGCGCGAACCGAGCGCGGCTGAACCGCCACGAACGGCGAACACGCTATGGCCGCCCACGTCAGATAAAAAGAGGCCGCAAGCTAGCTGCGCACTTTAGCCTGATCCGGCATATTGATTCTCACGCTCCAACCGCCTCCCGGTTCAGCCCGCGCTCAAATGCGCGGACATCGACGGAGGCATCAAATAGCTGGCAAGCCCTTGGGCACCTCGAAAAACCTAGACAAACACACCTGCTGTTAAGATTACGTTGTCCCAAACCTTGCCGAGTTTGAGCCCGATGAAACAGCGCAACGCCATCAAGAACGACCTGTTCGCCGCCGATCATCACCGCCGGAAGATTGACCGGCTGGGCGATCCGCTCTCCGAGATCGAGCAGCACATCGACTTTGCTACTTTAGCTGCTGAGATCGAACGGGCGGCACCGAGACCGGTCAGCCCGCAGGGCGGTCGACCGCCGTTTCCGACCGAAACGATGGTACGGATTCTGGTGCTCAAGCGACTTTACAGCCTGTCCGACGAGCAGATGGAGTATCAACTGCTCGACCGCATGAGTTACCAGCGTTTCTGCGGTTTGAACCACGCCGTTAATATTCCCGACCACACCACGATCTGGACCTTCGAGAGCCGGATCGGCGAGACCGGCGCTCATGCGCTGTTCGACGGCGTGTCGGCCCAGTTGCTCAAGCAGGGCTATATCGCACGAGGCGGTCAGATTATTGACGCGACGCTGGTGCCGGCGTCGAAGCAGCACAACACTACAAGCTGTCGGTGAACGTCGACAATAAATACAAACTGATCCGTAAGTTCGAGACCGACACCGCCAGCACGCACGACAGCCCGCATTTCGACAAGGTCTTCGATACCGGCAACACAAGCCGGGACGTTTACGCCGACCGCGGCTACCCGTCCGAAGTGCGTGAAGCTCAGCTTGCGCAGGATAGATTCCGAAACCAGATTCAGCGCAGGGGTACACCAACAAGCCGCTGTCCGACTGCCAGCAGCAACGCAAGCAGCGCATTGCCAGGGTGCGTGCGAACTTCGCGCTGACGATGATGGCGACCTGCTACAACCTGAAGCGATTGGTATTTCTCTGCAAGGCGGGAATCCAAGCCTTCTGATGCTCGAACTCGCCTGGATCGCCGGTTTGAGCGGAGAGCCGAGCAAAAAATCACGTGACGCATCCCAAAAAATGGCAGCTCATCTCGGAAGTCGCGCCGAATGTGGTCGCGGTTATCATGTTGCGGCCGGGTTCACTGAAAATATCAGGTTATTCGAAGTGGCCTTCAATGCCCTACGGCAACTCGAAGCATATGAAACCATTCGCAACAACACTAAGCAACACCCTATTGCGATATGCGGAACTATTGCTTCGATAAAACCAACCTCAAAGGACAAGGCGATTAACCTGAAAAAAAGTAAAGCCATAAAACGCCCTGACCTGCCTGATAATTGCGTCAATATTGAATGATCCATATTCCCAAAAGATTACAGCTAGGCCGATGGGCTCTCTGAAGAAGATGAAATCATTGCCTTTGGAATGTGGGCCCGCAGTCCAGATCAGAATGGGCGCTTTGAAAAGCCCATTAAATACAAAACAGTCACAACCAGAAAATTAAATCTCAATCCACACTTAAAGAGGCAGATATTTGAAATTCAACGACGATAGCCAGCATGCCTTGAATGTACATCTGTAATAAACAAGCCCGCCACCCAGCGGGCTTTATTTTTGGCGTAATCGCACCAAGAGATGAACATTGCAGCCAAGGACGAGCAATTGGCCACGCTGGCGCCTCGACCGCAACGCTGCAAGTGCCACTGAGGGCATTCCGAGGCTCGCGGCGTAATGTGCGACCGAACCGCGGATCGTGCACCTGTTTTTCCGGCCTGAGCCGAAGAAAAGGAAACCCGCCGACACGCGGTGCTCGCTTGACCAGGTTGAGCGTCGCGTCGGCGACATCCCCAGGGGCAAGTTCACGAGCGCGGACGTCGCCTAGCTCTTGTACCTGAGAATCGAGTCGGCGCGGTAAATCTACATAGATGCCGTCAACGCCGGACTGCTGCGGATTGTACGTACAAATAGACAGCAGAAGATACACAAGAAAGTGGGGAAATGGCATAAATCACACTGGTATAGTCGTGACGGCAACTATCAACTGCCCGGCAGCCAGAAGCAAGCTCATATAACGCGCCATAAGCGTATGGCGACTTCTGGCCCTTATACATGCCAGACAACTACACTGGGGATAGCCAAATGAATTACTTCATGTCCATACTAATATTGATGAGCGTCATATCATTTAGCACCGAGGCGTCAACAATCCAATGGCAAAATTGCTCAGACTTGAAGTTCCGCCACTGGTTTAAAGACTCTACTAATCCCAAGCTTCAGTGCGGGCACCTTGACGTGCCATTGAAATACATCAGTGGAACAAGTCTTAAAGAGCAGGATTTCGGAAGTCATGTCAGGCTTGCTCTGACTCGGCTGCCTGCCAAAGGGGTGAGTAAGGGTTCACTTTTGATTATCAGCGGAGGGCCTGGTTATTTTGGAATTAACCCATGGGTAGATATAGAAGGATCCGCCAAGAAAATACATGAATCTTGGGACATCGTGGGGTACGACCCTAGAGGGGTCGGGCAGTCTAAGCCCATAATAGACTGCACAATAATAGAAGAGCCGTCAACTCCCGAAAATTACAACAAAGACCTGATAAATGCCTGTGTTAAATACACAGGCATTGATATTCTGAAGCACATGGGTACTGACGAAGCTGCAAGTGACGTGGATCGTATTCGGCAAGCTGTAGGAGATAAAAAACTATCAGCAATAGCATACTCATACGGAACTCAAGTCGGCTTGATTTATGCGGAGCGTTTTCCCAATAATGTGCGGGCCATGGTGCTTGACGGTGTTGTAGACATTGATGAAGCAAAAGATAGTTATAGCATGCGAGAGAATCAGGAAAGAGGATACCAGGCGACTTTCGAACGATTTGCTGCGTGGTGCGCAAGAACAAAAAAATGCCCGCTTTCTGCCGATAAATCCGTTGCAACTCAGCAGTACGTTGACCTGTTAAACAAGCTGCACTCTACACCGTTATCCAGGGCAGATGGTCAGCAGGTATCAGCCAATGAGCTGAAATCACTAACCACCTCGCTCTTAATATGGCATTCATCTTGGCCGGATTTGGCAACAGCAGTAAGGCAGCTTAGTAAAGGTGTTGTCGGAAAAAAAGTAGAACAAATCTTGGGCCAGCAGGAGTCTGATTCAATTTCATACCTGTCGGAGGATGCTCTTAATGTCATATCTTGTGTCGACTTCTCTCCCTCTGGACTCAGCCAGGATGATATCCTTTATCGGAGACGAAAAATAAAAGAAGCGTTCCCTGCAATCAATTTCCAGCCCCAGGAGCCAGACCCGGTTGAACTGTGCGATATGTGGCCTTGGAAGAGTAACTTTCATTCGAGACGTCCTGCTAGCATACCCGCCTTGCCTCAGTTGCTTTTTGTCGCGCAGCGACATGACCCTACGACCCCATGGCAGAATGCAAGAACTATGGCGACTCAATTTAAAGGCACATTGATTACTCTGGAAGGAGATGGGCACACGCTAGCATTATCGGGGAAAGAAAAATGCGTGGACAAGGCGATTATCGACTATCTCAATGCTCCTGATAAAAAACAAGATGATAAATCATGTCATAGAGCGCGTCATTGATCGAAAAGGTTGTTTTGTAGTGACGCTTTCATGAGTCTATTTCTGATCATTTCTTTCCCGTGATTCACCATTTACCCCCCTGCTCCTGGCAAAGGATAGAGGGTTTTCTTTTTGGAAATACACACGCCCCCGCAACACTTGCAAGAAGCCCCTGACACCGCCCCCCTGACCGGCCTAAACGAAGCCCACGCAAGTGGGCTTTTTAACGACCCAAGGAACAGACCATGAACAACAGCATCAACGGCGTGTTCGTCTTCGAAATGAACGACTGCGATTGGGTAGTGGCGCGCTCTGCCGAAGAGGCCGCCGACTGGTACATGGATATCGCGGCGCCATTGGACTATGCGGGCATGCGCGCGCTGACCGCTGAAGAACTCGACGAGTTTGATTATTTCCTTGAGCGCCGCGGCGGCCCGGCCATCTCCTTCCGTCAGCGGCTGCAACAGATCGTCGCCGATGGCTCCTTCATTCCCAACTTGTTTGCATCGACGAATTTTTGATGACCGGCTGCTGGATAGACACCAGCTATCGAGATGGCCGGATGGTAATTCGATGGGTCGCTCACGCGACCCTTTCTTATTAGGTGTGGGCATGAATGCAGTCACCCGCCCGGCTCTGCGCTGCCACGGCGCGAAGTTCAGGCTTGCGCCGTGGATCATGGGCTTCTTCCCGCCGCACCGCTGCGATGATTGAAAACCGGCCGCGGCACCGCCGTTCGGACCGAATGCGCATGGCTCACCCCCGCATGCAGCGCCGCGCTGCATCAGAACGATCTTTTCAAGGAGATTGCATGATGCAACAGAACCTGATCGACGCCGCGCGCGACATTATCGCGGTAGACCGCTCCGGCGCACACCTAGTGGCCAATGTTATTTAGAGCCGCTAACAAAACCTCGCAGAGAAGCTGTGCCAGGGCGCGCCGACGCAGGCAGCACAAGTGGTACGACAAGGAGGCGCAACGCAGGATCAGGGTTTTTGTTAGCGGGTCTTAGAACGTGTTTACGATCTCGCGAGCTAAGGCGAGACAAGGCGAGACAAGGCGAAAACGAGCGAAAAAGCGGAATGTACACGTGGTACATGAGCATTTTGAGCCCGGTTTCAACGCCGTATCGCCGACGCGCAGCAGATCGTAAACAGGTTCTTAGGAGAGCAACCATGTCCAGAATACTTTACACGATGAAGGAAATTCGTCGACTGACAGGGTTTCACCCTGCAACGATCTACCGTAAGATCAAGAAGAACGAATTTCCCGACCCCATCAAGATCGGAACCGCATCTCGCTGGCCAGAAGAGGACTATGCGAAATGGCGGGCAGAGTACATCTCCAAGCAGCGTGCTGACCCCACCAACGAACGTTGTGAGTAACACTGTGAGTAACAAAGCACACAGCACGCAAACGGAACCAATAAATTCAATGAGTTAGACAAAAAATGCTATTGATGATCGACAATTACGACTCCTTCACCTACAACCTGGTGCAGTACTTCGGCGAGCTGGGTCAGGAGGTCAAGGTGTTCCGCAACGACGAAATCACCTTGCAGCAGATCGAAGCGCTGCAGCCTAAATACCTGGTGATCTCGCCCGGCCCCTGCACGCCCAACGAAGCCGGCGTGTCGGTGCCCGCCATCCAGCACTTCGCCGGCAAGCTGCCCATCATGGGCGTGTGCCTGGGCCATCAGGGCATAGGCCAGGCCTTCGGCGGCCGCGTCGTCCACGCCAAACAGCTGATGCACGGCAAGGTGTCGCCGGTCAAACACCGCGATGTCGGCATGTTCCGCGGCCTGCCCAATCCGGTGACCTGTACCCGCTACCACTCGCTGGTGATCGAACGCGAGACGCTGCCGGACTGCCTGGACGTCACCGCCTGGACCGACGACGGCGAAATCATGGGCGTGCGCCACAAGACGCTGCCGATCGAGGGCGTGCAGTTCCACCCGGAATCCATTCTCACCGACCACGGCCACGCGATGCTGGACAACTTCCTGAAAGAGTTTGCCTGATGAAGTGGATGTTGATGCTGGCCGCCGCCCTGGCGCTGTCCGGCGCGGCGCAGGCCGGTGCGCTGGACGACTGCATGCGGGCCGAGGCGCAGAGCCCGGCGGTGTCCGCCTGCCTGCAACAGCGGCTGAGCAAGGCCGAGGCCGAGCTGGTCTTAGGCGAAAACAAGGCCGCCGCCGCGATGCGCGAGCTGGACCAGATCACCGGCAACCGCTACCGCGCCCGGCTGGCGTTCAGCCAGTCCAGCCGCGCCTTCAAAACCTATCTGGACAAGCAGTGCCGCTGGGTGGCCAGCAGCTACGCCAGCGGCAACGGCGCGGATCAGGCCCAAGCCGGCTGCCGCGTAGACCTGATCGAGCAGCGCCTCTCCCAGCTGACGGCGCACGCCGGCAATTGAATCCCGGACGGCGCGCCTCCGCGCGGCGCCGCCCACGCAAGCAAAAGGATCTCCCCCGATGATTACCCCGCAGGCCGCGCTGAACCGTCTGATCGACGGCAACGAGCTGTTCTATGACGAAATGCTGGACTTGATGCGCCAGATCATGCGCGGCGAACTGACGCCGGCGCAAACCGCCGCCATCCTGATCGGCCTGCGCGTCAAGGTGGAGTCGGTGCTGGAAATCGCCGCCGCCGCCACGGTGATGCGCGAGTTCGCCACCCCGGTGCCGATCAGCCTGCGCGACCACCTGGTGGACACCTGCGGCACCGGCGGCGACAAGTCCCACACCTTCAACATATCCACCACTTCCGCCTTCGTCGCCGCGGCGGCCGGCGCCCGCGTGGCCAAGCACGGCGGCCGCTCGGTGTCGTCCAGCTCCGGCAGCGCCGACGTGCTGGAGTCGCTGGGCGTCAAGCTCAACCTGAACGCCGAACAAGTGGGCCGTTGCGTCGACGAGATCGGCATCGGCTTCATGTTCGCCCCCAACCATCACACCGCGATGCGTCATGTGGCCCCCATTCGCAAGGAGCTGGGCGCCCGCACCATCTTCAACATCCTGGGGCCGCTGACCAACCCGGCCGACGCCGAAAACCAGCTGATGGGCGTGTTCCACCCGGACCTGGTGGGCATTCAGGCGCGGGTGCTGAAACAGCTGGGCAGCCGCCACGCGCTGATCGTGCACGGCCTGGACGGCCTGGACGAGCTGACCTTGTCCGGCCCCAGCATGGTGGCTGAACTAAAGGATGGGCAGATCGAGGAGTACCAGCTGGATCCGCGCGAACTGGGCCTGGACTTCGCCGAACTCAAACAGCTGCGCGCCGACACCGCCGCCGCCTCGCGCGACATCCTGCTGGCGGTGCTTGACGGCGAAGCCGGCCCGGCGCGCGACATCGTCTGCCTCAACGCCGCCGCCGCCATCTATACGGCCGGCGTTTCCCCTACCCTGGCCGACGGTGTTACCATGGCGCGCGAAGCGCTCGACTCCGGACAGGCGCGCGCCAAGCTGGACCAACTGATCAGCCTGAGCGCCGCGCTGGCCGCCTGAGCCCCGAATTTCCGACGCGGAGCGCCGCCGCTCCGCGCTCATCCTTCATTTCGATCGCATAAGAACGCCATGAGCAAACTGTCCAAAGACATCTTCAAGGCCTATGACATCCGCGGCATCGTCGGCAAGACCCTGACTAATGAAGTCGCTCGCCAGATCGGCCAGGCCGTCGGCTCCGAAGCCAAGGCCCGCAAAGTGAAAACCATCGTGGTCGGCCGCGACGGCCGCCTGTCCGGCCCGGATCTGTGCCAGGCGCTGGCCGAAGGCATCCAGGCCGCCGGCGTCGACGTGATCGACGTTGGCCGCGTCGCCACGCCGATGCTGTACTTCGCCGCCCACGAGCTGGGCTCGGTGTCCGGCGTGATGGTCACCGGCAGCCACAACCCGCCTGACTACAACGGCTTCAAGATGATGCTGGCCGGCAACACCCTGGCCGGCGACGACATCCAGAAGCTGTACCAGCGCATCGTCGACGGCGATCTCGCCAGCGGCGAAGGCGGCTACGGCACCCACGACATCGTGGAAGCCTATCTGGACCGCATCACCTCGGACATCAAGCTGGAACGCCCGCTCAACATCGTGGTGGACTGCGGCAACGGCGTGCCCGGCGCTTTCGCCCCGGTGCTGTTCCGCCGCCTGGGCTGCCGCGTGCGCGAGCTGTTCTGCGATGTGGACGGCACCTTCCCCAACCACCACCCGGACCCGGCCAAGCCGGAAAACCTGCAGGACGTGATCGACGCGCTGCAGAAGACCGACGCCGAAATCGGCCTGGCCTTCGACGGCGACGGCGACCGCCTGGGCGTGGTGACCAAGGACGGCACCATCATCTGGCCGGACCGCCAGCTGATGCTGTTCGCCGCCGACGTGCTCGAGCGCAATCCCAAGGCCAAGATCATCTACGACGTGAAGTCCACCCGCCTGCTCAAGCCCTGGATCAAGCAAAACGGCGGCGTGCCGGTGATGGCGCGCACCGGCCACAGCTTCATCAAGGCCAAGATCAAGGAAACCGGCGCGTTGCTGGCCGGCGAAATGAGCGGCCACGTGTTCTTCAAGGAACGCTGGTACGGCTTCGACGACGGCATGTACGCCGGCGCCCGCCTGCTGGAAGTGCTGTCCCGCGTGGACAACCCCAGCGAACTGCTCAACGCGCTGCCCAATGCGCTGTCCACGCCGGAACTGAATCTGAAGATGGCCAAGGAAGGCGAAAACCACGCCCTGATCGCCAAGTTGCAGGCTTCCGCCACCTTCGACGGCGCCGAGGAAGTCAACACCCTGGACGGCCTGCGCGTGGAATACAAGGACGGTTTCGGCCTGGCGCGCGCCTCCAACACCACGCCGGTGATCGTGCTGCGCTTCGAGGCCGACAACGACGCGGCGCTGGAGCGCATCAAGGGCGACTTCCGCCGCGTGCTGGGCACCGCCACCGACGCCAAGCTGCCGTTCTGACGTCCGACCTCAAGGTCATCGTCCGCCTCCACGCGGGCACGAATAAACACCGCCGGGGACATGGCCGCCGCCATGTCCCTGTTGTATTGAAAGGAAAACCATGTACGCCCAGGCTGCATCCAGCTTCAACACCTTGCGCGACCTGCTGCGCTTCGCCGTGTCGCGTTTCAACGACGCCGGCCTGTTCTACGGCCACGGCACCCAGAACGCCTACGACGAAGCCGCCTATCTGATTCTGTCGGCGCTCAAGCTGCCGGTGGACCAGCTGGAGCCCTTCCTCGACGCCAAGCTGCTGCCCACCGAGGTCAAGGACGTGATCGACCTGATCGAACGCCGCGCCGAGGAGCGCGTGCCGGTGGCCTATCTGACCCATGAGGCCTGGCAGGGCGATTTCAGCTATTACGTGGACGAACGCGTGCTGGTGCCGCGCTCCTTCATCTACGAGCTGTTGGGCGAGCCGCTGCAGCCGTGGATCGAGCACCCGGAACTGGTGCACCGCGCGCTGGACCTGTGCACCGGCTCCGGCTGCCTGGCGATTCAATTGGCGCACCACTATCCGGACGCGCAAATCGACGCGGTGGACATCTCGCTGGACGCGCTGGAAGTGGCCTCCATCAATGTGCAGAACTACGGCCTGGACGAGCGCGTGCAGCTGATCCACACCGATATGTTCGAGGGCATCGAGGACAAATACGATCTGATCATCTCCAACCCGCCCTACGTCGACGCCGACTCGGTGGACGCGCTGCCGCCGGAATACCTGCACGAGCCGGAACTGGCGCTGGGCTCCGGCGAAGACGGCCTGGACGCCACCCGCGAAATCCTGCGCCGCGCGCCGGACTTCCTCAACGACAAGGGCGTGCTGCTGGTGGAGATCGGCCACAACCGCGAAATGCTGGAAGAGTGCTTCCCCACCCTGCCCTTCATGTGGATGGAAACCGAGAGCGGCGACGGTTTCGTGTTCCTGATCACCCGCGAGGACCTGGTGGACGGCCTGGCCGCCGACGCGCAGTAAGCGCCGCCCGTACCGCGAACGAGAAAAACCGGCGGCCCCGCGAGGGCCCGCCGGTTTTTTTTGCCTACGCTAGCCTTTGGACTGCGCCGCGCCTGGATGCAGTTCGCGCCAGATCTGCTCGGCGCGCTCCGCCGCCGCGGCTTTCTGCCCGGCGTTCAGCTGCCGGTAGTCCTTGGTGCCCAAAAACCAGTCCGCGCTCAAGGCGTCGCCGGCTCGCCGCGCCACCAGATTCCAGGCCGCGGCCTCCAAGGGCTGCCGCTCCAGCAGATAGCTCTCGGAGATCATCGCCGCC
The DNA here is from genome assembly GCF_001043705.1 of Chromobacterium sp. LK11. Taxonomy (NCBI): domain Bacteria; kingdom Pseudomonadati; phylum Pseudomonadota; class Betaproteobacteria; order Neisseriales; family Chromobacteriaceae; genus Chromobacterium; species Chromobacterium sp. LK11. The sequence goes on along the minus strand of NZ_LDUR01000019.1, from coordinate 66,250 downwards.
GCATGCCGGTTGCCCAGCCGGTACGCCTGCTGCAAGGCGGCGCGCGCCTCCTCGCGGTAACGCATCTCCGGCTCGAAGCCCGGCCGCTGCGGCTTGCCATCCAGCTCGAACAGATAACGTTCGGCCAGATGGGTCAAGGCCTGGACATTGCCGGCGGCCGCCAGCTTGCGCAACTCGGCCAGCGGCATCCGGTAGAAGCGCTCGTCGATGACGTAGCCCAGCTGGCGCAAAGCCTGCTTGCGCTGACGCTCGGCCTTGCTTTCCGGCGCAGGCTCCGCCGGCGCCGCGGCCGGCGGCGGGCCGTCGCCCACCGCGAAGCTCAGCCCCTGGTAAGCCCGCGGCGGCGCCCCCTTGACCGGCGCCGCCGCGGCGCCCGCCTCGCCGGCAAGCAAGGCCGCCGGAGCCGGCGCGCTCAAGCCCAGCCGCTCGCGGACCAGCTCAGGCAGGCTGACCCAGGCCAAGCCCAGCAGCGCCAGCCCGCCGGCCAGCCCCCACACCCGCTTGCCCATCGCCGATCAGATCGAGTTCAGGCAAGCGTTGAGGCCGTTGGCGTGGCCGTAGCGCGAATAATAATCGCGCTGCGACGGCGTGCCGTGCTCGCCGTAATCGGCCGCGTTGCGCGCCGAAGCCACCGCGTTCTCGATGAAGCTCGGATAACGCAGATTGGTTTCGGCGTACTTGGCGAAGGTGCCGCCCACGCAGTCGGCCTGCAGCTCCTGCATCGGCGCCTGGCGATAGATGTTGTGGGTGAACTGGATGGAATGGCCCCATTCGTGCGCCAGGATGAACTTGGCCACATAGTTGCCGTAGCTGTTCTCCTGCTGCTGCAGGAAGCCGGTGCCCACGCTGATGGTGTAGGGCCCGCACGCCATCGCGCTGAGCTGAGGCTCGCGGCAAGCGTACTGGTTGACGTAGACCGTCGGCCGCGCGTAGCCGCCAAGGAAGCCGCGGATCTCGTTGGCGCTGGACTGGATATAGCTGTTGTTCACCGGGGCTGCCACCACCGGGGAAGACAGGCCGCCCAGCACGGAAACCGCCATCAGACTGGCTTGAATCAAACCTTTCATGACTAACTCTCCTTATGTTGTTCACAACGGAGATTTAGTTATGGTAAATGATTTGGTATTTACAAAGTTATTTTGCAATTCCAAATACATATTTAGACAGTGAAAAATTACCTTGTCACGACAAACCGCATATGAAAAAGTGACGGGTTGCTCAAAAGCAAGCCGTCACTTTCAAAAAACATGCCTCTCCGCCGTCGCCAAAAACGCTCAGGCCATCCCTTCGAAACCGTAATTGCGCAGCAGCATGAAGGCGGTGAGCAGCATCACCAAGCCGATGACGCCATCCAGCACCCGCCAGCTTTGCGGCCGCTGGAACAAGGGCGCCAGCTTGCCGGCGAAGCAGCCGATGCCGCCGAACCACAGCACCGAGGCGCTGAGGCTGCCCAACAGGAAGGACGGCGCGGCGCTCTCGCCGTAAATGGCGGACACGCCGCCGATCAGCACCACGGTGTCCAGCCAGGTGTAGGGATTGAGCAGAGTCACCGCCAGCACGGTGCGGATGGCGCGCTTGCGGTCGCGCTCCACGCCGCCGGCCAGCGACATCGCCCCCGGAGCCATCGCGGAGCGGAAGGCCTTGTAACCCAGCCACAGAATGAAGCCCGCGCCCAGCCAGGTGACGGTGAGAATGAAGCCGGGAATCGCGTTGAGCAGCTTGCCCACCCCCATTACGCCGCAGGCGATCAGGAACACGTCGGCGACGATGCAGATCGCGACGATGGGCAGGATGTGGCTGCGGCCTATGCCCTGCCGCAGCACGAAGGCATTCTGCGGCCCAATGCCGACGATCTGCCCGATGGATAGCCCAAGGGCAGACAGATAAACGCTGAAATTGAACAAGTGCCGCTCCCGAAAAGTTTCGACACAGACTAAGGGAGCGACGCATCAAAGTAAAACTAATAAAAATTATTATATATAAGCAGAATTAATACTGGCTCGTTGCTCCCAGTCCGCGATCCATTCCGGCAAATGCCTAGGGTCCACCGGCGGCGAAATCTCGTAGCCCTGCCCGTCCAGGCAGCCTATCTCCAGCAGCCGGTCCCAGATCGCCCGGCTTTCCACGCCCTCCACCACCAGCTTGCGGCCGGTGTAGTGGGCGAAGGACACCATGCTGCGGATGATGGCCTCGTTGCCCGGCGTGTCCAGCAGCAGGCGGACGAAGCGCTGGTCTATCTTGATGGTGTCGAAGGGTAGCTGTTGCAGATGCACCAGCGAGGACGCGCCTGTGCCGAAGTCGTCCAGGGCGATGGACAGGCCCAGGTCGCGGCAATGCTCCAGCTTGGCGGTGATCTGCTCCGCCTCCTGCTGGGTCACGCTCTCCAGCACTTCCAGCTCCAGATAGCCGGCCGGCAGCGGGTAGGCCTGCAACAAGGCCTGGATGCCCGGCACGAAGCCCTCGTGCTTCAGGGTGATGGCGGACAGATTGACGCTGACCGGAATATGGCGGCCGGCCGCCAGCCACTCCCCGGATTGGCGCAGCGCCTCGCGCAGCACCCACCAGTCCAGCTCCCGCATCAGGTCGGTGTTCTCTATCGCCGGGAAGAAAGCGCCCGGCATCTCCAGCCGGCCGTCGCGGCGCCAGCGCACCAGCGCCTCCACGCCTTCGATGCGGTTGTTGCGCAGATTGATCTTGGGCTGATAGAACAACGCCAGTTCGTCGCGGGCGATGGCCAGCGCGAAGGCGTTGCGCACCGCGTGCATGTGCTGGATCTCTTCGTCCATGGTCACGTGGTAATAGCGGCAATGGCCGCCGCCGGCTTCCTTGGCCCGGCTCAGCGCCAACTCGCCGCGGCGCAGCAGCGCTGCGGCGTCGCTGCGGCCGTTCGCCGGCTCCACCACGATGCCCATGCTGCAGCGGGTGTGGATCACCACGCCCATGCAGTCCACCGGCTGCTGCAAGCTGCCCATCAGGCTGTCCACCAGCTGGTCCAGCTGCTCGTGGCGGTCGCTGCAGGCGACGAAGCGCGAAGCGCCCACCCGGCCCACGTAGCCATAGGGGTAGATGCAGCGCCGCAGCCGGTTGGCCACCTCGCACAGCACCGCGTCGCCGCCCTCGTGGCCCAGGCGGGCGTTGATTTCGTGGAAACCCTCGATGGACAGCACCAGCACCGCCAGCTGCGCGTTGGCGCGGCGGATCTGCAGTTGCTTGTTGATGTGTTCCTTCATCAGGTGGCGGTTGGGCAAGCCGGTCAGCGGATCGTGAAAGGACAGGAAGGCGAGTTCGGATTCGGCGCGATGGCTGCGCTCCAGCGCGTCCTGCCGTTCCAGCGCGCGGCTGATCTCGCGCGCCATGGTGTCCACCAGCGCCACCTTGGTGTCGTCGAAAAAGCCCGGCAGTCCGGAATACAGCGACAAGGTGCCTATCACCTGCTCGCGCAGCGTCAGCGGCGCCACCAGCGCGCTGCGCACGTTCCTGGCGTTGAGCACTCGCATCCACGGCTGCATCGACGGGTCTTCGCCGCAATCGTTGACCACCTGCACCGCCAAACCGCGGATGGCCCGGCCGCTGGGGCCGCGGCCGTGCAGGCTTTCAGGCAGCGCCGAGACTTGCAGCCGAGGAATGAAGGCTTCGGCGTGAACGCCGGCCATCGCCGCCGGACGGATGCTCTGGGACTCGGCGTCCAGCAGGCCCACCCAGGCATGGGAGAAATCGCCCTCGCGGACGCAGACGTCGCAAATCGCCTGGAACAGTTCGCCGCGTTCGGAGCAACGCACCAGGGCCATGCTGACGCCGCTGAGGGTGGCGTACAGCCCGGACATGGTCTGCAGATGCCGGTGCTTGCTGTCCACCGCCTCCTGCAAGGACTGCTGGTGGCCGTGCAGCTGCAGCATCTGGTCCAGCAGAATGCGCTTGCGCAGCAGCCGCGACAGCGCGGCGAGTTCGTCCAGGCCCAGCCCGGCTTCGGCCAGCCGCGCCAGGAAATGCGCCTGGCAGCGCTCGTACGCGCCCACCACCCACATCAGGCCCACGCCCAGCTGGCGCATCAAGCGCCCCTGTTCCACCACGCGCCGGGCGGCGCGGCCATTCACCGGACGCGTCAGCATCCGCTCGCAATATTGCAGCAAGGCGTCCACCAGGGAGTCGATGCCGCCCGGCAGGCGCTCGCTCAGCAGCGCCAGCGTTTCCGGGCATTTCAGCGCATACCAGTAGAACTCCTTGCCCAGCGCCTCCTTGCGCGACAACAACTGCGGAGCATGGGCGGTGAGCTGCGCCATATGATCCGCCCGGACCCCGATAAAACGGCACATGCCATCCAATAGTGCCTTATTATCTGCTTGCATCTTCAACATGCCTGTCATTGGCCATGAGCCGCCGGCGCCGGCCGGTCAGAACCGTCGCCGCCAGCCGCTCTAATTATTTTTATGCCGCCACCGCGTGCAGGCAAACCTTTGCACCGTCCGTGTTCGGACGAAGCAGCACAACATGCCATAGGTGGCGGCGCTAAGGCAAGAAACACCGTGGAATTATCCCGGCAAGGACGTAAAAACATGCTTGATCCGAAACAACTGGAAACCTTATCGGCCGTCGCCGAGACCGGAGGCTTCGACAAGGCGGCCAAAAAGCTGTTCCTGACCCAATCCGCCATCTCCCAACGCATCCGCCAGCTGGAAGAACAGCTGGGCCAGCCGGTGCTGACCCGGACCATTCCGGCCGAGCCCACCGAAGCCGGCCGCCAGCTGCTGCAATACTTCCGCCAGATCAGCCTGATGGAAAACCAGTTGATGAACACCCTGCTGCCCAGCGGGCCGCGGCCGGAGTTCACCACCCTAGCCATCGCCGTCAACGCCGACAGCCTGGCCACCTGGTTTTTGCAGGCGGTGCAGCCGGTGCTGGATAGCCAGCCGGTGCTGCTGGACATCATGGTGGACGATCAGGATTACACCCACGAGTTGATGCGCGCCGGTCACGTGGTCGGCTGCGTCAGCACCCGGCCGCAACCGATACAGGGCGGCGACAGCCTGTTTCTCGGCCATATGCGCTATCTGTGTGTCGCCACCCGCGGTTTCGCCCAGCGCTATTTTCCGGACGGCGTCACCGAGCCGGCGCTGGCCGCCGCGCCCACCATTCTGTACAGCCGCAAGGACGATGTGCACCGCGAATTCCTGCTGCACACCGCGTCCTATCACGGCGGCTTCCCCTATCTGACCGTGCCCACGCCGCAAGGCTTCGTCGAAATCACCCGCCAGGGCCTGGCTTACAGCCTGCTGCCCGAACTGATGCTGGACGACGACATCGCCGCCGGCCGGCTGATCGACCTGTTTCCGCAGCAACACCTGGACATTCCGCTGTACTGGCACCACTGGCGAGTGGAGTCGGCCTTGTCGCAGGCGCTGGCCGACGCGATGGCGCGGCATTGCCGGCAACACCTGCGCCAATGACCAGTCGGCGCGGCTTGCGCCCGGCCGGACGCCTCTGCTGTACTGAAGCTGGACGTTCGCGCCGCCGCCGGATATTGACAGCCCGGCCGCGCGCGGCGCAACATGCCACGCCAACCGCATCGGAGGCAATATGACCGGCAACACACCCAACAACGAGCAATGGGCCGAGTTGGAAATGGCCGCCCGCCTGGCGGCTCGCCAGGCTTATGTCCCTTACAGCAAATTCGCCGTCGGCGCCGCCATCCTGGACGGCGCCGGCAAAATCCACATCGGCTGCAATGTGGAGAACGCCTCCTACGGCCTGACCAATTGCGCCGAACGCACCGCGATCTACGCCGCGCGCGCCAACCACGGCATTCAGGACGTGCTGGCGGTCTGCATCTACACTCCCACCGCCACACCGACGCCGCCCTGCGGCGCCTGCCGCCAGGTGCTGAACGAGTTCGGCCCCACCATGCGCGTGCGCGCCATCTGCGACGGCGATGCGCTCATAGACAGCACGCTGGAAACGCTGCTGCCGGGCGCCTTCGGCCCCAAGAACCTCAAGGACGCCGGCTAAGAACCCGCGCCTCACGGCGCGCGCGGCGCCTCCGTCACCAGGTAGCCGCGCTGCCGCAGCAAACGCACCAGACCCTGGCGCCCCGCCAGATGCAGCGCGCCCACCGCGACGAACAGACGCTTGGACGCCGCCCAGTCGTCGATGCGGCGCGCCATCGCCAGATTGCGGCGGTCCAGCATTTCGCGCTGGGTCCAGGCGCTGAGCCGCGGATAGCCGGGCAAGGCCACCAGCGCCTGCAAGGCATTGAGGTCGCCGCGCTCCCAGGCTTCGGTCAGCTCCCGATAATAGCGGTCAGCCTCCTCCGCGCCCTGCCATTCCGCGCTCTGGCGCACCCATTCGCGCAAGGCCGGCGCCGGCATCTCGAACAGCAAGCGGCTTTGCTCGCCGGCGGTTTCCAGCGCCAGCACCGGCCGCCGCGCCGCGCGCGCCATCTCCAGCAGCATTTCCTCCCGGCTGTGCTGCGCCTGCTGTCCCATGCGCTGGTATTCGCGCAGCGCCAGCTGCATCAGCCACAGGCTGGGCGCCAGGCCGCGCGCCTGCTCCCGCGCCACGCCGATCCGCGCCAACTGCCCCTCCAGCGAGCGCTGGCTGGCGGCGTCCAATTGCCGCCATTGCCGGGACGCGGCCGCGCCGGCCAGCGTCGTCACCTCGGCCGCCGCCTCCGCCGTCGTCGGGTCCAGTTCCAGCACCAGCGCGTCGCTGACGCGCAAGGCCTGTTTCAGCCCCCAGTCCGGCGTGTCCGAGCCGGGCCGGCCCACATGCATGGTGCCGTACAGATAATGGGTGCGCCCTTGCTTGCTGAAGGTGAACAAGGGGCCGTAGGCGGGCTCCGCCTGCGCCGCCTGCAGCAGCAAGCACAGCGCCAGCCAGCCGCCCCAGAGGAAATGCCATCGTTTCATGTCTGCGATCCGAATCAAAACCGCTCAAGGATACCAGCTTGGCGCTGCCGGGCCGGCTCGCTTTCAAGCTCTTGCCGAGCGCCGCGCCGGCCACTTGCAAGCGTCGCTTTAAATAAGTAGTTGCCCCGAGGCAAAAACTGTTCTTTAGGACAGTTCGGAACCGTAGCGGTTTGCTAATCCGAATACACCGCCTCACCGCCAGCCTTAGCCATTCCCGCCACGGCCGCGCCGGAACGGCGCTCGCATCGAGGAGAACGACATGGCTCGCGTCCGCAAAGACATCTTGAAAATGAGCAATCCCTGGGACCCCACCGTGCTGTGGTACGCGCGCGCGGTGCGGGAAATGCAGAAACGGCCGATCAAGGAGCCCACCAGCTGGCGCTATCTGGCCGCCATCCACGGCTTCGACTCCCAGCTATGGCAACAACACGGCTATCTGCAAGCCGGCGAAGCGCTGCCCAGCGCCGCCGACCAGAACACCTACTGGCGACAATGCCAGCACCAGAGCTGGTATTTCATGCCCTGGCACCGCGGCTACCTGGCGGCCTTCGAAGCCATTGTGCTGGCGGAAATCGTCAAACTAGGCGGCCCCGCCGACTGGGCCTTGCCGTATTGGAATTACAGCGACAGCGCCAACGCCAAGGCGCGCGACCTGCCCACCTGTTTCCAATCCAAGACCTTGCCGGACGGCGGCGCCAATCCGCTGTGGCTGGCACAACGCTACGGCTGGAACAATCAGCCCAATCACATCACGCTGCGGCCGGAAACCGTGCAGCTCACCGCCTTGAAGGACGCGCAGTTCATCGGCACCGCCAACGGCATTCCGCCGGGCTACGGCGGGCCGCAAACGCCGTTCTGGCACGGCGGCGGCAATAGCGGCGGACTGGAAAACCTGCCGCACAACCCGGTGCACACCAATATCGGCGGCCGCAACGGCCTGATGTCGGACCCGGACCTCGCCGGCCTGGACCCGGTGTTCTGGATCCACCACTCCAATATCGACCGACTGTGGCAGGTATGGCTCAATCGCAATCCCCGCCACCAGAATCCCAGCAGCGACAATTGGCTGGAAGGCCCGGTCAACCGCAAATTCGCGATGCCGCGCCCCAACGGCAGCGGCTACACCTTCGTCGCCAAGGACATGCTCAACACCCAGGCGCCAAACCTGAACTATGTCTACCAGGACGTATCGGACCCTCTCGGCGGCGCCAGCCGCGCGGCGCAGCGCATGCAAACACTGGCGGCCATCCACCTCGACACCGCGGCGGCAACCACCATGGCGAACAATCCGAAAACCGAACTGCTGGGCGCCAACGCGACGGCGATCAAACTAGGCAACAGCACCGTCCACGCGCAGATGCAGCTGGACAGCGACGCCAAGAACAAGGTGCTGAGCAGCTTCCAGGCCAGCCAGGCCGCCGCACGCCAGTTCAAGGCCCAGCCAGACGCCGCGCCGCAGGAGCCGGACCGCGTCTTCCTGAGCCTGGAGAACATCCGCTGCAAGGTGGACGGCGGCACCTTCAACGTCTATGTCGGCCTGCCTCAGGGCGCGGACCCGGCGCAGCACCCGCAAAACCTGGCCGGCACCATCGCGCTGTTCGGCGCGCGCAAGGCCTCGCTGGCCGAGCACGGCGGCAACGGCGTCAGCCAGACGCTGGAGATCACCGACATCGTGGACCGCATGTGTCAGAGCCAGACGCTGGACGCGGCGCCGATGGGGGTGCAATTGGTGCCGGTGTCCGACATCGAGGACGACGACGAGGTGACGATAGGCCGCATCAGCGTCTACCGCCACGGCGAGTAAGCGCCCGCCCCCGGCCGCCTCCGCGGCCGGGCCCCTCCCTCCGCCACCGGGAGCCTCATGCCCGTCAAAACCCTTGTCGCGGCGCTCAGGGACTTGCCCTGGCCGTTGCGGTGCGCCAGCCTCTTGGGCTGGCTCGGCCTGATTGCCCTGGAGCGCCAGCTGGCCGCGCCCGGCTATTGCGGCGTCTGGGTCCCAAGCCGCCCCGGCGGCGGCTGGGAGGCGCTGCTCGGCGCGCTGTGGCTGAACCCGCCCACGCTGCTGCTGCCGTCCTGGCTGCTGATGCTGCTGGCGATGATGTCGCCGCTGCTGGCCGACCCGCTGCGGCTGCTGTGGCTGCGCAGCCTGGCGCGCAAGCGGGCGCAGATCCTGGCGCTGTTCCTCGGCGGCTACGCGCTGGTCTGGCTGGCCGCCGGCCTGCCGCTGCATCTGCTCGGCCTCGCGCTGCTGACTTTCAGCCCCGCGCCCTGGCTGGCCTTCGCCGCCGCCTGCGCCGCGGCCTGGCTCTGGCAGACCTCTTCGCTGCGCCGGCATTGCCTGCAAGCCTGTCACCGCCAAGCCCGTCTGCCGGCCTTCGGCTGGCCGGCGGCGACGGCGGCCTTGCGCTACGGCTTCGCCGCCGGCGGCTGGTGCGTCGCCTCCTGCGGGATATGGATGCTGCCGCCGCTGCTCGCGGGCCCCGGGCATCTGCCCTTGATGGCGGCCATCGGCCTGTGGCTGCTGCTGGAGCGGCGCCGCCCGGACATCCCGCCGCCCGCGCAGGCGCTTGCCGCACCCTTGCGCCCGGCCGGGCGCCATTAAATGAAAAGGGCCCGCTATCGCGGGCCCTTGCGGAGGAACGGAAGCTTAGGGACGCTGCGCAGTTTTGTTAGCGGCGTTCGGCCAGAATGGCCTGGGCCACCGCCTCCGCCACCTTGATGCCGTCCACCCCGGCGGACAGAATCCCCCCGGCGTAGCCGGCACCCTCGCCGGCCGGGTACAGGCCGCGCACGTTCAGGCTTTGGCAATCCTCGCCACGGGTAATGCGCAGCGGGGAGCTGGTGCGGGTTTCCACCCCGGTCAGCACCGCGTCGTGCATATCGTAGCCGCGAATCTTCTTGCCGAACTCCGGCAGCGCTTCGCGCATCGCCGCGATGCAATAGTCCGGCAAGGCCGCGGCCAGATCAGTCCAGTGCACGCCGGGCTGATAGGACGGCGGCACCGAACCCACCTGGGTGGACGGCCTGCCGGCCAGGAAATCGCCCACCAGCTGCGCCGGCGCTTCGTAAGTGGCGCCGCCCAGCACATAGGCGCGGCTCTCCAGCTCGCGCTGGAAGGCGATGCCGGCCAGCGGGTCGCCCGGATAGTCGTCCGGACTGATGCTGACCACCAGGCCGGAGTTGGCGTTGCGCTCGGCGCGCGAATATTGGCTCATGCCATTGGTCACCACCCGGCCCTCTTCCGAGGTGGCGGCCACCACCTGGCCGCCCGGGCACATGCAGAAGCTGTACACCGCGCGGCCGTTGCTGGCGTGATGCACCAGCTTGTAGTCCGCCGCGCCCAACAGCGGGTGGCCGGCGTACTTGCCCCAGCGCGCCTTGTCGATCAGCGTCTGCGGATGCTCGATGCGGAAGCCCACCGAGAACGGCTTGGCCTCCATGTACACGCCGTGGCCGTGCAGCATCTCGAAGCTGTCGCGCGCGCTGTGGCCCAAGGCCAGCACGATGTGGTCGGCGCGGATCTGCTCGCCGCTGGCCAGAGTCAGGCCGCGCGCCGTTTTGCGGCCGTCCGACCCTTCTTCCATATGGATGTCGGCGACGCGTTGCTGGAAACGGATTTCGCCGCCCAGTTCCTCGATTTCGGCGCGCATCTTCTCCACCATGCTCACCAGGCGGAAGGTGCCGATGTGCGGCTTGGCCACGTAGAGGATTTCCTCGGGCGCGCCGGCCTTGACGAACTCGGTCAGCACCTTGCGGCCCAGGTGGCGCGGGTCCTTGATCTGGCTGTAGAGCTTGCCGTCGGAGAAGGTGCCGGCGCCGCCTTCGCCGAATTGCACATTGGATTCGGGGTTCAGCACCTTGTTGCGCCACAGGCCCCAGGTGTCCTTGGTGCGCTCGCGCACTTTCTTGCCGCGCTCCAGCACGATGGGCTTGAAGCCCATCTGCGCCAGCAGCAGCGCGGCGAAGATGCCACAGGGGCCGAAGCCCACCACCACCGGGCGGCGCTCCAGGTTTTCCGGCGCCTGGCCCACATAATGGTATTGGGTGTCCGGCGTCGGCATCACGTGCTTGTCGGACTTGAGGCGCGCCAGCAGCCGGGCCTCGTTGGCCACGTCGATGTCGACGATGTAGGCCAGGTTCATCATGCCCTTGCGCGCGTCGTAGCTGCGCTTGAAGACGACGACCTGACGGATGTCCTGCTCCGACACGCCCAGATAGGCCGCGATCGCGGCGTTCAGTTCTTCCGGGGCGTGGTCCAGCGGCAGTTTCAATTCGGTAATGCGCAACATCTTGAATTCCAGTACGGGTTGGTGTCTATTCAACGAGGCGGTATTGTAGCGGCAAACCGCTCCCGCCCCTATCGTTGCACGCAAACTTCCCGCAAGAATCTGTTCACTGCCTGCCGCGCGCCGTCTACCGCGCTACACCTGGAATCCGGCCACCGTCTGCCGCAGGCCCCCGGTCACCTCGTCCATGCTCTGGATGCCGCTGGACGCCTGGGTGGCGGCGGCGGCGTTGCCGGCGGCCACCTGGGCGATCTGCTCCACATGGCGGGCGATGTCCTGGCTGGCGACGCCCTGCTCCTGCAAGGCGTGGGAAATGTCGCGCACCACTTGCACCACCTGGCCGGCGCTGCCGCGTATCTGCTGGATCATCTCCCCGCCCTGCTCGGCCAGCGCCAGCCCGGCGCGCACCCGCTCCACGGTCTGGCTCATATTGGCGCGCGACTGATCGGAGCTGAGCTGGATCTCGTCTATCATGCCGGCGATCTCCTCGGTGGCCTGGGCGGTGCGTTCGGACAGTTTGCGCACCTCGTCCGCCACCACCGCGAAACCGCGGCCGGTTTCGCCGGCGCGCGCCGCCTCGATCGCCGCGTTCAGGGCCAGGAGATTGGTCTGATCGGCAATGTCCTTGATCACCTGCATGATGCTGGAGATGGTGGCGGTCTTGTCCGCCAGCGCCGAGATCGCGCCGGCGGTCAGGTCCACCGTCTCGCTGATGCCCTTCATCTCCGCCACCGCCTTGGCGATCACCTCGCCGCCTTCGTCCGACAAGCTGCCGGACTGCTGCGACACCTGGCGCGCGTCCTGCGCGTATTGGGAGATGTGGTTGATGCTCACCGTCAGCTCTTCGATCGACGCCGCCATCGAAGTGGCGCTCTCGCTTTGCTGCTGGGAGTTGTCCGCCACCGCCTGCGCGCCGGTCACCACCTCCTCGCTCAGCCGCCCCAGTTCGCCGGCGCTGGCCACGATGTCGGCCACCATCTGCCGCAAAGCCTGCTGCATATGGGCGATATTCGCCATCAGGCTGTCCGCGTCGCCCGCCCGCACCGGCACCGGCACATCCAGCCGCCCGCCGGCGATTTCCCGCACCACGGCCGCGGTCTGCGCCGGCTCCGCGCCCAATTGCCGCATCACGCTGCGGAACAGCCACCAGCCCAGGCCGCCGCACACCGCGGCGATCAGCAGCACCTGGACCGCCACGCCCAGCAATTGCACGCGCAAGGCCGCCCAGACGTCGTCCATATACAGGCCGGTGCCCACCACCCAGCCCCAGCGCGGGCTGGACTGCAAATACGCCAGCTTGGGCTGCGGCTCCGCCGAGCCGGGCTTGTCCCAGACGAATTCCGCGAAGCCCTTGCCCTGCCCCTGCCTCAGGGTCTGGTCGAACTTGTCGCCCAGGCTGCTGCCGCTGGAATCCTTGACCGCGTGCATGTCCTTGCCCACCAGTTTGGGGTTGACCCCGTGCGCCAGCCAGACCAAGCCCTTGTCTAGCGTGAAGAAATACTCCTTGCCGGCGAAGCGCAGCCGGGTCAGGGCCAGCAGCGCCTGGCGCTGCGCCTCCGTCTCCGGCAAGGCGCCGGCCGCCGCCTGCTCCTCGTAATTGGCCACCAGACTCAGGGCGTTTTCCACCTGGCCGCGGATCAGATCCTGCCGGTCCGCCATCATTTGCTGATGCATGCTGCGCAGCACCAGGCCGCCCAGCAGACAAGTCAGCGCGATCACGCTAAAAATCAATAACAACAAACGCTGCTTCAAGGAAAGGCCCGCTCGCATGATGTCTCCAAAAATCGCCGACGATGCGGCAAACCGAATCGCGGGCTCGCGGCGCGGTCCGGTTTATCCGCCATGTTTATTAAGCAAACCCAAATAATACACTCGTCATTACTCTGCTGCCCATATTTAATGACATGCGCTTGACCTGGGTCAGCCGCAAACGCAGCGGCCGGAGGCCGGGCTCCCGTCCTTCAGGCGCCTCGCCTCGAAATTTGTTTTACAAATGTAATATCAACAAATAAAATGTACACAGATGTAAAACAGGATATCCAGATGAAGCCGTCTCCCGCCACCCTCGCCCTTGCCGGCGCGCTCCTGCTCAGCGCCTGCGCCCAGATGGACGCCGTCAAACCGCAGTCCCAGCTCAAAACGCCGCCCGCCGTGAACGCGCCGTGGTCCGGCATGCCCGCCGCGGCCTGGTGGCGGCAATGGAAAGACCCTCAGCTCGAGCGGCTGATCCGTCAGGCGCTGCAGGACAACCCCGGCTTGCGCGGCGCCGAGGCGCGGCTGCGCCAAGCCCAGGCGCTGAGCGAGGTCAGCGCCGCGGCCACCCAGCCGCAAGTCAACGCGCAATGGCAAAGCACCCGGCAGCTGCACGCGGAAAAAAATCTGGTGGCGCCGGCGGGCCACGGCAACTACGACTGGCAGACCCGCGCCGCCGTCAACCTCAGCTACGACCTGGACGCGTGGGGACGGGAACGCCAAGCCTTGTCCGCGTCGCTCAGCGATGCCCAGATGGCCGCGGCCGACGCGCGGCTGAGCGCGCTGAATCTGGAAACCGCCGTCATCCGCGCCTATCTGCAACTGGCCGAGCAATACCAGCAACGGGACCTGGCGGCGGCGGCGCTGCAACAACAGCAGGCGCTGCTGGATCTCAGCCTGCGGCGCAAGGCCGCCGGTCTGGCCGCCCAGCCGGAAGTGGAGCAGCAGCGCGGCCGGCTGCCGCCCGGCCGCGTCCAGCTGCAGCAGATAGACGAACGCATCGCCACCCTGGGCAATCAGCTGGCCGCGCTCTGCGGCCAAGCGCCCGACGCCGAAAACCGCCCGCGGCGCCCCGCGCTGCGGCTGGACCAGGCCTTGGACCCGCTCGCCGCGGTGCCGGCGCAATTGCTGGGCCGCCGGCCGGACCTGAGCGCGCAGCGCTGGCGGGTGGAAGCCGAGGCCGCGCGCATCCAGGTCGCGCGCGCCGCCTTTTACCCCAACATCAATCTCAGCGCCTTCGCCGGCTATCAGGCGATAGGCTTTGCCGACCTGCTGTCTCCGGCCGCCGCCCTTCGCGGCTTCGCGCCGGCGATCAGCCTGCCGATATTCGAGGGCGGGCGCCTGCGCGGCCAGCTGCGCGCCCAGACCGCCGCCTACGACCAGGCGGTGGAAAGCTACAACGCCGCCTTGATCAACGCCTTGAGCGAAACCGCCAGCGCCATCGTCCGCGCCCGCTCCGCCGAACAGCAGAGCCGGCAGGCCGAGCAGGCGCTGGACGCCGCCGGCCGCGAACTGGCCCTGGCGGAGCAGGCATACCGCGCCGGACTCAACGACCAGAGCGCGGTGCGACAGCTGCGGCTGAGCGAACTGTCCGCCCGGCAGAAACGCGCGCAGGCCCAAGCCCAGCGCCTGGACAGCTACGCCGCGCTGATGGCCGCGCTGGGCGGCGGCATCGAATCCCCAACCCCCATCGCCGGCGGAGAAGCCCAATGAGCCACTTCGAAGAAACCCGCAAACGCCTGCTCCGCGTCAAGACCAGGATTCCGGAATTTCCGCTGTCGCTGCTGACGCTGACGCGCTTGAACTACCACGTGCAAAAACGCATCCAGGACCTGACCAACGCCGCGCTGCGCAAGCACGGACTGACCGAAAGCAGCTATCTGGTGCTGGCCGTGCTCTACGGCTCCGAACAAGAGACGATGACGCCCGGATCGCTGGCGGAAACCTGCTCGCAAAAGCCGGCCAATATGACCCGCATCTGCAACGATCTGGAAAAACAGGGCCTGATCCGCCGCGGCAGCCTCAGCGACGACCGCCGCGCGGTCGCCGTCACCCTCAGCGAGACCGGCCGCGAGCGCATCCGCGCGCTGTTGCCCGATGTCTGGGGCAATCTGGGCAATACCTTCGCCGGCTTCAGCGACGAGGAAATGCGCCAGCAGGAACAGTTCTACCTGCGCCAGCTCGGCAATCTGAACCAGGCGGAGCCCGGCGATGGCCGCGGCTAGGCTGGCCGGCTGGCGCCCGCTGCTGAGCCAGGCGCTGCGCGGCGGCTTCCACGACTGGCTGCGGCTGGATGGCGAACGCTGGATCTTCATCCTCAAGACGCTGCTGGCCGCTTTCGCCGCGCTGTGGCTGGCCTTCCGCCTGGGCTTCGATTCGCCGGGCACCGCGCTGATCACCGTGCTCATCGTCAGCTCGCCGCAAAGCGGCCTGGTGCTGGAGAAAGGCTTTTACCGGCTATTGGGCACGCTGGCCGGCAGCGCGGCGGCGCTGGTTCTGGTCGGCATGCTGGCCTCGCAGCCGGTGCTGCTGCTGGCGGCGCTGTCGCTGTGGGTGGGGCTGTGCGCCGGCTACGCCACCCTGTACCGCAACTCGCGCTCTTACGGCTGCGTGCTGGCCGGCTACACCGCCTGCATCATCGCCTTGCCGGCCATAGGCCAGCCGCTGGCGGTGTTCGATCTGGCGGTGACCCGGGTGTCGGAAATCTCGCTGGGCCTGATCTGCAGCGCGGTGGTCTACGACATCGTGTTTCCGCGCTACCAGGCCGATCAGGTGATCAGCACCGTGCGCGGCCGCTATCTGCGCTTCACCCTGCTGTGCCAGGACGCGCTGGCGCAAAAGCTGCACGCCCGCGATCTGGAGCAGGCCCAGCTCAAATTCGCCGCCGACATCGCGGCGCTGGAGGCCGGCCGCGCCACCGCCTTCTTCGAAGCCGGCCACGTGCGTTCGCGCAGCAATCAGTTGCACGCCTTCAACGCCACCTTCATGGCCGCGCTGACCACCTTCCACACCCTGCATCGACAAATGGAGCGGCTGCGCCGCGACGCCGATTCGCCGCTGCCCGGCCTGCTGCTGCCGCTGTTCGCCGAAGTGGCCGCCATGCTCAGCGAAGCCGACGGACCGGCGCGCACCGCCGCCGAGGCCAAGGGCACGGTGGCGCAGCTGGGCCGGCTGCGCGCCGGCTGGCCGCGCCGCGTCGCCGCCGCGCGCGAACAATTGCGGCAAGGGGAAGAAGCGGAACGCTGGCGCATAGACTTCGACACCGCCACCGAGCTGCTGACCCGCTTCATCGAGGAAATGCACGCCTTCGCCAGCGTCTACCACGGCTTCGCCAGCAAAACGCCGCAGCAGATCAGCGCGCTGGCCGCCTACACCCCCGGCACGCCGCTGCCGGTGGCCGTCGCCGGCGGCCTGCGCGCGGCGCTGACCTTGGGCGCGCTGTCCGTCGCCTGGTACTGGCTGGCCTGGCCCAGCGCGCTGGAAGCGGTGTTGCTGGCCACCGTGCTGTGCTGCCTGGCCGCGTCCTCGCCGCGACCGGTGCTGATGGTCAAGCAATTCCTCACCGGCTTCGCGCTGGGCACGCCGCTGGCCTACGCCTGCATGTTCTGGGTCTTGAGCCAGACCGACGGTTTCCCGCTGCTGGCGGCCGGCATGCTGCCCTTTCTGGCGCTGGGCTGCTATCTGAAATGCCTGCCCAAATACGCCGGCGTCGGCGCCGGCATGACCATCGTGCTGGCGCACGCCATCAGCCCGCAAAACCATATGAACTACGATGTGGTCTCCTTCCTCAACGGCAGCATCGCCCGCATCCTGGGGCTGGCGTTGTCGGCGGCCTTCTTCCAGCTGGTGCTGCCCGAGCACACCATGGGTTCGCCGCGCCACATTGCCGCCGCGCTGTGGCGCGAAGCGCGCCGCGCCTGCGACGCCAAGCTGCCGCACCTGAAGCAGCGTTACGAAAACCGCATCCGCGACCTGCTCAATCAACTGAACACGCTGAGCCCGGCCCAGGCCGAGCTGAAGCAGGCGATCACCAGCCAGGCCATCACCCTGCTGGAGCTGGGCCTGGCGGTGATCAATCTGCGCGCGCTGACCGCGGAATCGCCGTCGGCGCAGCTACGCGCCGACCTGGAACACGCGGTGACGCAGCTGGCGCGCTATTTCGCCGCGCCGTCGCCGGAACGGCTGCAGCAAGCCATCGCCACCATGCGCGCGACCGGCCCGACGCTGCGCGTCCATCTGGCGCTGGCCGAACCCGAACGCGCCGCGCGGATTCAGCGCGCGCTAGCCGATCTGCACCTGATCCACACCTCATTGCTGGACGTGGCCGAAGCCGCCGCGCAAGGAACTGACCATGACTCGTGAAATCGCCGTGTTCGGCATCCTGATCCCCACCCTGCTGCCCTTGTTCCTGTTCAGCCTGCTGTGCCAGGCCGGGCTGGACTGGCTGCTGGGCCGGGCCGGCGTCTATCGCCGGGTATGGCATCCGGCCCTGTTCCGCCTCAGCCTGCTGATCTGCGTGTTCAGCGGCCTGGCGCTGCTGCTCTACTGAACGCGCCTCCGGCCGCTGCGAGAGTCCGCTCCATGTCCGCCGCGCGCCGCGAAGCCTTGCCGGTCCGTCTCGCTCCGCCGCGAGGCCTTGGACCAACCCTGAAACACCATTTCGGATAATCAATATGCGAATCAACACCCTCATCCGCTATCTGATCACCTTGCTGCTGCTGGCGCTCGCCGTCTGGCTGGGCAAGGCGCTGTGGGACCACTACATGCATTCGCCGTGGACCCGTGACGGCCGCGTGCGCGCCGATGTGATCACCCTCTCCTCCGACGTGGCCGGCCTGGTGACCCAGGTGGCCGTCAAGGACAACCAGCCGGTGCGCAAGGGCGACGTGCTGTTCACCGTCGACCGCAGCCGCTACGCGGCGGCGCTGGCCCAGGCCGAAGCCGCGCTGGACGGCCAGCGCACCGAGAAAAACCGCCGCGGCAAGGAGGCGGCGCGCCGCGACGGCCTGGACAGCGCGGTGGTTTCCGCCGAGAACCGCGAAACCGCGACCTTCGCCGCCGCCGCAGCCGGCTCCCAATACCAAGCGGCACTGGCGGCGCGCGACCTGGCCCGGCTCAATCTGGAACGCACCGTGGTGCGCGCCCCGGCGGACGGCTACGTGACCAACCTCAACGTCCATGTCGGCGACTTCGCCGCCGTCGGCGCGCCCAAGCTGGCGCTGATAGACCGCAACTCCTACCGCGTGGAAGGCTATTTCGAGGAAACCAAGCTGCCGCTGCTCAAGCCCGGCTCCAAGGTGGAGATCACCCTGCTCAGCGGCGGCCCGACGCTGCGCGGCCACGTCGCCAGCATCGCCCGCGGCATCACCGACCGCGACGCCGGCACCGGCCGCGAGTTGCTGGCCGACGTCAACCCCACTTTCAACTGGGTGCGGCTGGCGCAGCGGGTACCGGTGCGCATCGAGCTGGACGAACTGCCGTCCGAGCCCTTGCTGGTGGCCGGCACCACCTGCACCGTGGTGGTGCGCTGAGATCGCCGCGACAATGAAAAAAGGGGCCTAACGGCCCCTTTCTCATTCCTCGATTGAACAATTTTCACAAACGCCGCGCGCGGAAGGTGTCGCACTGCGCCATGTCTCCGCTGTCGAAGCCGCGGCGGAACCAGCGCACGCGTTGCTCGCCGCTGCCGTGGGTGAAAGAGTCCGGCATCACTTCGCGGCCGGCCGAACGCTGCAGGGCGTCGTCGCCTATCCTGGCCGCGGCGTTCAGCGCCGCCTCCAGATCGCCCGGTTCCAGAATCCGCCGCGCCTGGTCGGCGTGACGCCCCCATACTCCGGCCAGACAGTCCGCCTGCAACTCCTGACGCACCGACAAGGCATTGGCTCGCCGCTCGTCGCCGCGCGCCATTTCCTCGTCCACCTTGGCGGAGATGCCGAGCTGATGCTGGACATGATGTCCGACTTCATGCGCGATCACGTAAGCCTGGGCGAACTCGCCCGGCGCGCCCAGCTCGCGGCCCAGGGTCCGGAAAAACGACAGGTTGATGTAGATTTTCTCGTCGCCGGGACAGTAGAACGGACCGATGGCCGCGTCGCCGCGGCCGCAGGCCGTAGGCGTCGCGCCGCTGAACATCACCAGCTTGGGCGGACGGTAACGCTCGCCCCGGGCTTCGAACAAAGGCCGCCACACGTCTTCGGTGTCCGCCAGCATCACGCGGATGAACTTGGCGTCGCGATCGTCCGGCGCGCTGGCCCTGGCCGGCGCCTGCTGCTCGGCCGCCGGCTCCATCTCGCTGATCAGATTGATCACCGTCATCGGGTTGACGTCGAAAACCAGCCAGGCCACCAGGCCGATCAGCACGGCGCCGACGCCTACCGCCCCGCCGCCTCTGCCGCGCTCGCCGCGGCGGTCTTCCACATTATCGCTTTCCCGGTTTCCATCCCAACGCATGTCCCATCTCCGCAGGCCAAATCATCGCTTGCCCATGCCTGACCGCCGCGGCCGCCAGCACATGGGCATTTAAAAATCGACATGGTGCGCGTTTGAACCGGAGCCGGCCAGCCGCCGCGTCGTCACGCTCTCAGCGCCCGCGCCAGGACCAACCGCCGACGCGCAACAGATCGTAAACAGGTTCTTACAGCAAGCGCCAGATTCCCCACTGCACCGCCAGCGCGAACAGAGCCGCCAGCAGGTCGTCCACCATCACGCCGAAACCGCCGCCCACATGACGGTCCAGCCAACGTATCGGCCAAGGTTTGAGAATGTCGAAAAAGCGGAACAGCGCAAAAGCCAGCAGCCAGGCCAAGGGCGTGGCCGGCGCGAAGGCCAGCACCAACAGCATGGCGACGATCTCGTCCCAGACGATGCCGCCGTAGTCGTGCACGCCCAGCGCCCGGCCGCTGTAGCCGCAAATCCAGATGCCGGCGACGAACAGCGGCAGGCACAGCGCCGCCAACGCCAGCCCGTGCACGCCCAGCGCGTTCAGGATGAAGAACAAGGGATAGGCGGCCACCGTGCCCCAGGTCCCCGGCGCCTTGCGCGCCAAGCCGCTGCCGAAGCCGAAAGCCAGGAAATGGGCGGGATGGCTCAGCACGAAACGCCAGTCCGGTTGCAACTTCAGGGTTTCCGTCTCATTTGAAATGGTCATAGCCGGTGCTTTCCAGTTGAATGATGTTGCCGTCGCCGTCCAGCAGGCTGACGCCCTGGCCGGCCGCGATGCGGCCGATGCGGCTCAGCCGGCAACCCGCCGCCGCGGCGCAGGCCTCTATCTGGACCCGGCGCGCGGCCGGCGCGGTGAATACCAGTTCGTAATCGTCGCCGCCCGCGGCCAGGCAATCCAGCCATTGCCCGCGCGCGGCCTCCGCCAGCGGGTGCGACGGCAAGGCCTCGGCCCACACTTCCGCCGCCACTTGCGAGGCGGCGGCGATATGGCCGAGATCCGACAGCAGGCCGTCGGACACGTCGGCGGCGGCGTGCGCCAGTGGCAGCAAGGCCCGTCCCAGCGCGATGCGCGGCTCGGGGTATTCCAGCTTGCTCCAGGCCGCCTCGCGCAAGCCGTCCGGCAGCGGCGCGATCCGGCCCAGCCGGCTGCGCACCGCCATCGCCCCCAGGCCCAGCTCGCCGCTGACCCAGACGTCGTCGCCCGCGCGAGCGGCGGCGCGACGCAGCGCCTGGCCGCGCGGCGTCTCTCCGCCCACGGTCACGGACAGCGTCAACGGACCGCGCGTGGTGTCGCCGCCGATCACATCGACCCCGTGCCGTTCCGCCAAGGCGAAAAAGCCTCGGGAAAACCCGGCGGCCCAGACCTCGTCCATCGCCGGCAAGGCCAGCGACAGCACCACCCAGCGCGGCGCGGCGCCCATCGCCGCCATATCGGACAGATTCACCGCCAGCGCCTTGTGGCCCAGCGCCTCCGGCACGACGTCGGCGAAAAAGTGCCGCCCTTCCACCAGCATGTCCACCGAGACATGCAGATCGCAGCCCGGCGTCGGCCGCAGGATGGCGGCGTCGTCGCCGACGCCCAGGACCGCGCCGCCAGCCGGACGCGTGAAATAGCGGCGGATCAATTCAAATTCGTTCATCACGATCTTTCTGTTCGGCCGATGCAAAAACACCCGCGGCCGCGGGTGTGTTCTGAATCTGACGGCGCCGGCGACAAAGCCTCAGTTCTGGCGACGCGCCTTTTGCGACGCCACTTCGTCGGCGCGCACTTCGGCGGCCAGCTTGTCCAGCACGCCGTTGACGAATTTATGGCCGTCGGTGCCGCCGAAGGTCTTGGTGATTTCGATGGCTTCGTTGATGATCACCGGATACGGGGTTTCCGGGTGCTGGGTCAGTTCCAGCGCGGCCATCAACAACACGGCGCGTTCCACCGGGCTGACTTCGTCTTCGGCGCGCTCGTAGTAGCGGCCGATCTGATTGGACAGCGCGCCCACGTCTTTCAGCACGCCGTACAGGATCTCGCGGAACAAGGCTTCGTCGGCCTTGGCGAAGTATTCATTCTCGCGCAGGTGCTTTTCGATCAGGGAGGCCGGACGGTCCGGGTTCAATTCCCATTCGTAAATGCCCTGGATGGCAAATTCGCGGGCGCGGCGGCGAGCGGTTTTCATAGAGGTGTTCCTTGTAAAGAGCGGGGAACCGGGCAAGCCCGGCTCCGGTATCTTGGCGGGAGCCGATCAGCCGCGCAGGATGCGCTTGCGCAGATTCACCATCTCCACCGCCACGGCAGCGGCCTCGCGGCCTTTGACTTCCATGCGCACTTCGGCCTGCTCGTCGGTTTCGGTGGTCAGAATCGCGTTGGCGATCGGGATGTCGAAGTCCAGGCCAACGCGGGTCACGCCTTCGCCGGATTCGTTCGACACCAGTTCGAAATGGTAGGTTTCGCCGCGGATCACCGCTCCCAGCGCCACCAGCGCGTCGAAGCGGCCGCTCTTGGCCATGGTCTGCAACATCAGCGGCACTTCCAGCGCGCCCGGCACCGTGGCCAGGGTCACGTCCTCTGCGGCCACGCCCAGCCGGGCCAGCTCGCCCAAGCAGGCGTCGCGCAAGCCTTCGCAAACCGGGGTGTTGAAACGCGACATCACAACGCCGATTTTCAGGCCCTTGCCCGTCAGATCGGGTTCTATACGCTGGATAGCTTGAAGCATCTTGTTCCTCGCGGCGGAATCACTACGGAAAACCGGAGATTCTACCTCAATCCCCGGGCCTTAGCCATTGCGCCGCCGCTCATTCCTCGTCCACGTGGAAGGCGTGCGGCTGGCAAAAGCCGGTCACTTCCAGATCGAAGCCGGTCATGGACGGCAGGCTGACCGGGGCGGCCATCAGCTTCATCTTGCCCACGCCCAACGCCTTGAGCATTTGCGCGCCGATGCCGAAGGTCTTGCTGTCCCAACGCTGCTTCTGCTGCTCCAGACCCAGCGCGCGCTGCGCCAAGTCCTCGCCGGTTTCGTCGCGGTACAGCAGCACCACCACGCCGTGGCCGGCTTCTTCTATCATTTCCAGCGCATTGGGCACGGTCCAGGAGTGCTGGCTGCACAGGGGCGCCAGCACGTCGATCACCGACAAGGGCTCGTGCACGCGCACCAGGGTTTCGCGCTCCGGCTGGATCTCGCCCTTGACCAGGGCCAGATGGGTGGCGCGGGTGGTGATGTCGCGGAACACGTGCAGTTCGAAAGCGCCGAACGGGGTGTCCACCGGCCGCTGTCCCACTTTTTCCACCAGCGATTCGGTGCGGCTGCGGTACTGGATCAGGTCGGCGATGGTGCCCACCTTCAAGCCGTGCTCGCGCGCGAACTCCACCAGCTCCGGCAAACGCGCCATGGTGCCGTCGTCGTTCATGATTTCGCAGATCACGCCGGCCGGCTCCAGGCCGGCCAGCATCGCCAGATCGCAGCCGGCTTCGGTGTGGCCGGCGCGGATCAGCACGCCGCCCTTTTGCGCCTTCAGCGGGAAGATGTGCCCCGGCTGCACCAGGTCCGCCGGCTTGGCCAGACGCGCCACCGCGGCTTGCACGGTGCGGGCGCGGTCAGCGGCGGAAATGCCGGTGGTCACGCCTTCGGCGGCTTCGATGGACACGGTGAAATTGGTGCTGTACGGCGTGCCGTTGTTGCTGACCATCAGCGGCAGGTTCAGCTGCTGGCAGCGCTCCTCGGTCAAGGTCAGACAGATCAGGCCGCGGCCGTGCTTGGCCATGAAGTTGATCGCCTCCGGGGTGACGAACTCCGCCGCCATCACCAGATCGCCTTCGTTCTCGCGGTCCTCGGCGTCCACCAACACCACCATCTTGCCCGCCTTGATGTCGGCGACGATGTCCTGAATCGGGGAAATAGTCATACCATCTTCCTTTGTAAGCACTTGTTTTTTAGCGCGGGCCCCGCCCGCCTGAATTCATTATCGGAACCTGTTCAAAGTCCCGCGGGCCGGAGCGAGACAAGCTGAAGAAGCGGGCGCATCAGCATTCCAAAGCCGTATCGCCGCGCCTCACGAAGCGCAGCGGACTTTGAACAGGTTCTCAGCCTGGCGACAGGTCCAGGCTGACATACTCTCCATGGCGGTGGATCTCGCCGTCGCGCAGACGCAGGGGCCGCGCGAACAAGGGGCCGTCCGTCGCCAGGGTGTGAAACTCGCCGGCCTCGGCGCAAGGGTCCAGGCCTTCCGCCAGCATCCGGTCCACCAGTTCGTGGCTCAGTTCGCGGCCCAACCACTGCTCGCTCGCCAGCCGGGTGTTCACCACCACGATGCGGGCGCTGAAGCCCGCGTCGATGAATTCCCGCACCAAGGCGGCGCGCGGCTGCTGCCACAACGGCAGCCATGCCTGCAGGCCGGCCGCGGCGCAGACCTTCTCTTCCCACTCGCGGTGGGCGTCCAGATCGATGTCGCCGAACACCGCCGCCTCGCAACCGTCGGCGCGGGCCTCGCCCAGCCGGGCGATGAACTCGGCCTCGTAGCCGGCCCAGCTCGCGCGCCCCACCCGCAAGGGCAGGCCCAGCGCCGCGGCCTGCAGCGCCAGCACTTCCGGGCGCAAACCGTGCGAGCGCGAACGCTCGCCGCTCTCGTCCGCCATCGTCAGCAAGGCTTGCGGACTGGAGCCGGCTTGCACCGCGCGCCACAGCGCCAGGCAGGAGTCCTTGCCGCCGCTCCAGGAGGCCAGCACGCGCCGGCCGGCCAGGTTCACGCCGCGGTCCCGCGCTGGGCCAGCACCCGCTCCACCGTCTCCACGATGGCCTGGGTCTGCGGGTCCACCTCGATATTGATCAGATCGCCCACTTTGCGCGACTTGATGATGGTGCGCTCCAGGGTTTCCGGAATCAGGTGCACGCAGAAGCGATTGTCCGCCACCTCGCCTATGGTCAGGCTGATGCCGTCAATACCGATATAGCCCTTGGCGAACACGTATTTGATGTGTTCCGCCGGCAATTCGAACCAGACGGTGCGGTTATTGGGCAGATCGATCACCCGGGCCACCTTGGCCAGGCACAGAATATGGCCGGACATCGCATGGCCGCCGATCTCGTCGCCGAAGCGCGCGGCGCGCTCGATATTGACCAGATCGCCCGTTTGCAGCAGGCCGAGGTTGGTGACGCGCAGGGTTTCGCGCATCAGGTCGAAGGAAACTTGATCGCCGTTGACGGCGGTGACGGTGAGGCAGCAGCCGTTGTGGGCCACCGAGGCGCCCAGCTCCAGGCCGGGCAGCAATGCGGCGGGCAAGCGCAGCGTATGGGTGCGGAAGTCCTGCTTCTCCGTGATGGCGATCACTTCCGCCACCCCTTGGACGATACCGGTAAACACGAAGACGCTCCTTTGCTAGGGATTCGGAGCGCCATTGTAACGCAAGGAGGGGCCCGCGGCCCCTCCTGGTCTCAAATCAAACGCAAGCGGAGTTAGCTCAGAAACGCCAGGACACGCTGGTGCGGATCGCCCGACCCATGCCTTCCGCGCCTTCGGTCAGATAGGGGGTGTACTCCCGATTAAACAGATTATCCACCGCGGCCCGCACCTCTACCCCCTTAAGCTTGCCTGTCGGCTGCCAGCTGGCAAACAGTCCGGCCAAGGCGTAGCCATGTTGCGGGGCAAAGCCATACATCACTTCTGGATTGACCGCTTGCGGAACCCTATCCTGAGCGCGAACGAACTTGCCCTGCCCGCCCACGGTAAGCCCAAGTTTCCGGAAGGTATGCCCGAAAGTCAGCACCGCCTTGCGCGGGGGGATTTGCACCATAGGCTCGGACTTGCCCCAGGGGTCACGCAAACTATGCGCATGCTGGCCCGTCATGGCCGACAAGGAGAGGCTGCCGAACCAGCCGCGCCACTGATAATGGCTATCCAGTTCAAAGCCCTGAATGACATAACCCGGCAGGTTACGGTAAAAGCCGGTGCCTTTCGGCGGTTCAACACCTGGCGCGTCGCCCGTTCGCTTATTGCCTAGGCGCATCCAAATATTGTCATGCACGTTTTGCTGGAACCAAGCCAAAGAAGCAGACAGCCGATCACCCTTTGCAAGCACTCCCACTCCATCAAAACTTACGCCCAGACGTAAAGCATCAAGGGTTTCGGGTTTCAGTTGACGGCTGGTGCCAGATAGGTTGGAGCTCCTGGTCTGAACATGGTAGACCTCGTCCACATTAGGCGCGCGCCAGGTATGGGCATAGGCCGCATCCACCGTCCAACTTGGCGCGAACTGCCAGGCCAGCGCCAGACGCGGCGACCAGCCGGCATAACTGACAGGCCGGTAGTCATGCCCAGCCGACGCGTCGCTATAAATCGGCGCCAGGTTGGGACGCCCCTGCAACTGCACATGGTCATAGCGCAGCGACGGCATAATTTTCAGCTCCGCCAATGGTCGCCACTCATGCACCCAGTACGCGGAACGCATGGTCTCCTTGCCTTTGGAGGAACCATAAGGATTGATCCAACCATAGTTGTAATCGGCGTTTTTAGCCTGAGGCGCCAAATAAGTCAAAGGGTCCCAATCTTTCTGAGACCAGCTGACGCCCGTGGTAATCGTTTGGCTGGTCCAGCCCTCGCCTATATTGGCGACATTACGAAACTCCAGCGTCTTGTCACGCTGCGTCACCCAACTTTCCTGGCCGTAAGAGTTGCGAAAATCAACCTTCCAGGCGCTCTCCGGTCGACGGTCATGTTGAAATCGCCGAGACTGGCTATAAGTCAATTGCCAATCCAGCCACGATAAATCAGGACTGGCATAGCTCCACTCGGCGCTCACGGAGTCAACATCCTGCTCACGCCACACTGTTTTCTTCAGCCAAGCTTCTTCTAGGCCCAACTTCTGGATTTCCCATTCGGTAGGCGCGGGAATATCGCCTCCGCGCGCTGCCCATGGGGTTCTCAACTGCTCACTTTGCTGAACAAAACCCAGCTTGAACTGATGCCCGGTCGCCGGCCGCCAAGTCAGCTTCAACATCCCGGAGCGCTGAGAGCCTCCCGAGAAATGGTATGGGCGGCCATTTGCCTGCTCGCCATCTCCCCCGCGGCTGTGCGTGATGTAAGCCAACAAATCCAGCGGCTTGCCCGCACCGCCCGCATACGCCGCCACGGACTGACCAAAACGATGACCGTTATCCTGGTAAGACAGCTTGGCGAAACCGCCTACCGATTTACCCGGCAACAACAACTCGCGTACCGTCTTGGTTTCTGCCTTGACCACACCGCCAAACGCGCCATTGCCGTAGAACGGCGAATGCCCGCCCTTCAGCACCTCAACCGAGCCCAACAGCTCAGGATCCACAAAGGATGTACCCTGCTGATATTTATCAAAATTCTGGGCAGTGCCATCCAACGTAACCGGAACATGCTCAACAGCGTCAAAACCCCAGACATTGATGGTCTGGCCGCCGGGCCGCGGCGAACCACCGGCGTTGACGCCGGGCAGCGCGTCCAGCACTTCGGCCAGCGAGCGGGCTTGCGGCCGCTCGATTTCCTCGCGATCCAGCTTATTGCTGCCTACCCGCGCCTGCGGGCCGTCGGCGGTGACGTGGACGGTGTCCAGGCGCGCCAGCGCCTCGGCGGCCCAGACTCCGGGCGCGGCCAGGCAGGCCAGGCTCAGGACCAGCGCCTTGGGGCGGAAACGCGGCGGATTTTGGGCAGGAGAAATGGAATCAGAGCAAGACGGGGAAAGGTAGCAGCCAAGCATCACGGTTTTGTTTTATTAATGATAATCATTCTCAATATTAACATAAAACTTCCACCTTAAGGCAAGTCCGGTAAAATAGCCGGCTTTATCGAATTCCAATACAAGCATCCCCATGTCCGCCGAACTCGCCCGCATCGCTGAAGAAGTGTCCCACCGCCGCACCTTCGCCATCATCTCCCACCCTGACGCCGGTAAGACCACGCTGACCGAAAAGCTGCTGCTGTTCTCCGGCGCCATTCAGATGGCCGGCACCGTCAAGGGCAAGAAAGGCGGCAAGTTCGCCACCTCCGACTGGATGGAGATCGAGAAGCAGCGCGGCATCTCGGTGGCGTCCTCGGTGATGCAGTTCGAATACCGCGACCACACCGTCAACCTGCTGGACACCCCGGGCCACCAGGACTTCTCCGAAGACACCTACCGCGTGCTGACCGCGGTGGACAGCGCCTTGATGGTGATCGACGCCGCCAAGGGCGTGGAGGAGCAGACCATCAAGCTGCTGAACGTCTGCCGGCTGCGCAGCACGCCCATCGTCACCTTCATGAACAAGTACGACCGCGAGGTGCGCGACAGCCTGGAGCTGCTGGACGAGGTGGAGAACGTGCTGAAGATCCGCTGCGCGCCGATCACCTGGCCCATCGGCATGGGCAAGGCCTTCCGCGGCGTTTACAGCCTGCTGAACGACGAGGTCATCCTGTTCGAGCCGGGCGCGGAAAAGCTGATCACCGACGTGGAAGTGATCAAGGGCATAGACAACCCGCGCCTGGACCAGCTGTTCCCGCTGGAAATGGAACAGCTGCGCATGGAGATCGAACTGGTCAAGGGCGCATCCAATGAGTGGAATCTGGACGAATTCCTGGCCGGCGAGCTGACGCCGGTGTTCTTCGGCTCCGCCATCAACAACTTCGGCGTGCGCGAAATTCTGGACGCGCTGATCA
This sequence comes from Chromobacterium sp. LK11, assembly GCF_001043705.1. Classification (NCBI taxonomy): domain Bacteria; kingdom Pseudomonadati; phylum Pseudomonadota; class Betaproteobacteria; order Neisseriales; family Chromobacteriaceae; genus Chromobacterium; species Chromobacterium sp. LK11. The sequence continues at coordinate 38,226 of NZ_LDUR01000019.1, read as the reverse complement.
ACTGGGCGCCGGCGCCGCAGCTGCGCGACGCCACCGTGCGCGAAGTCTCGCCCACCGAAGGCAAGTTCTCCGGCTTCGTGTTCAAGATCCAGGCCAATATGGACCCCAAGCACCGCGACCGCATCGCCTTCCTGCGCGTGTGCTCCGGCCAGTTCGAGCGCGGCATGAAGATGAAGCACCTGCGCCTGAACCGCGACATCGCCGCCTCCAGCGTGGTGACCTTCATGTCTCACGACCGCGAGATCGTGGAAGAGGCCTTCGCCGGCGATATCATCGGCATTCCCAACCACGGCAACATCCAGATCGGCGACAGCTTCTCCGAGGGCGAGGAACTGACCTTCACCGGCATCCCCTTCTTCGCGCCGGAACTGTTCCGCGGCGTGCGCATCAAAAACCCTTTGAAGCTGAAGCAGCTGCAAAAAGGCTTGCAACAGCTGGGCGAGGAAGGCGCGGTGCAAGTATTCAAGCCGCACAGCGGCGGCGACCTGATCCTGGGCGCGGTGGGCGTGCTGCAGTTTGAAGTGGTGGCCTCGCGACTGGCGGCCGAATACGGCGTGGACGCGGTGTTCGAATCCGCCAGCATCTGGTCGGCGCGCTGGTTCAGCTGCGACGATCGCAAGAAGCTGGACGAGTTCGTCAAGGCGCTGCAGATCAACATCGCCACCGACGCCGGCGGCAACCTCGCCTACCTGGCCCCCAACCGCGTCAACCTGCAACTGACTCAGGAACGCTGGCCGGACATCGTATTCCACGAAACCCGCGAACACGCGGTCAAACTCAACGACTGAAGCTGAAACCGACCCACGCCATGGAGCCCAAGGCCACCCTGTTCGACTTGATAAGCTATCTGCGCGACAACTACTCGCACGAGATAGCGCGCTCGCTGATCCTGATCGCCGCCCTGCTGATCATCCGCCTGGTGGTGGACCGGCTGCTGGCGGCCAACAACAGCATAGCGATCGAGTCGAAACGGCGCTGGTCGGTGAACACCCGCAACATCCTGTTCGTCTCCGGTCTGGCCGGCATCGGCCTGATCTGGGCCAGCGAGCTGCAAACCATCGCGGTATCGATGCTGGCCTTCGCCGCCGCGCTGATCCTGGCCACCAAGGAATTGATCATGTGCCTGTCCGGCGGCCTGGTCCGCCAGACCTCCAACAGCTACAGCCTGGGCGATCACATCGAAGTGGGCGCGGTGCGCGGCCGGGTGGTGGACATCGGCCTGCTGTCCACCACGGTGATGGAGATCGGCCCCAACCACAGCTCGCACCAGATGACCGGACGGGCGCTGACCTTCCCCAACAGCCTGCTGCTGTCCACGCCGGTAATACGCGAAAACTACATGGGCGACTACGTGATGCACATCGTCAACGTCCCCATGGCCTACACCGTGCCGCCCATCCGCGCCGAGCGCCTCTTGATGGCGGCGGCGGAAGAGTCCTGCCAGCCTCACCTGGAAGTGGCGCGCCAGCACATGGAAGACATGGCCAAGCGCAACCTGGTGGACATTCCGTCGGTGGAGCCGCGCATCGCGCTGCAACCGGTGGACGAAAAACGCTATCAGTTGATCTTGCGCATCGCAATTCCGGCCCGCGACCGGCATCGTATCGAACAGACCATCTTGCACAACTTTCTGGCGCAATGCTTTCCGGAGCAGGACGCCGCCGCCCTCGCCTGAGACGACGGGCGGTCCGGGCGCAAATAATTAGAGCAAGAACTCCAAATTTGCGTTAGAATGGCGCATCGCGAATGTCATTGAACAGCCCAAGCGCATCATGAGCAAAAACAGAATCAAAACCTACGACCGCATCATCCAGGAGAGCCTCAAGCTGTTCAATGAACAGGGCGAGCGCAGCATCACCACCAATCACATCGCCGCGCACCTGGGCATCAGTCCGGGCAATCTGTACTACCACTTCCGCAACAAGGAAGAGATCGTCTACCAGATCTTCCTGATGTACCGCGAGTTCATCAATCAGCGCCTGGCGGTGCCGGAAAACCGCGAGATGACGGTGGACGACCTGGTCAACTACCTGGACACCGCCTTCCTGGCGATGTGGCAGTTCCGCTTCATGTTCTACGACCTGCCGGGCATGCTGGCGCGCAATCCGCAGATGCAGTCGGAGTACCACCAGTTCGTCAACACCGAGCTGAAAAACATCCTGGCCGAACACTTCCGCGAATTCATCCGCCTGGGCCTGCTGGAAATGGACGAGGAAGACATTGAGCCGGTCAGCATCAATATCTGGCTGGTGGTGAAGTTCTGGTTCGCCTTCGAGCAGACCGCGCGCCCCAAGGCCCCGATCACCGAGGAATCCGGCCACCGCGGCGTGCTGCAGGTGCTGGCTCTGCTCAAACCCTATGTGCAGGACCAATACATGGGCGCCTTCCGCGCGCTGTGCGAGCGCCACAAGGTTTGATTCGCTGACATCCGGAAACAACAAAGCCGCATGATCGCGGCTTTTTTTCATGCGTCGACACTTAGAACGTGCTTACGATCGCGCGAGCTAGAGCGAGACAAGGCGTTGCGGCTGAGAAAGCGGAATGTACACATGGCACATGAGCATTTCGAAGCAGGTTTCAACGCCCTTATCCAACTATCCCGCCGACGCGCAGCAGATCGTAAACAGGTTCTTAAGAACAGACTACAGGCTGCGCCCCAAGGCCGCCGCCAAGGGCCGCAACTCCGCCATCAGCGTGGCCAGCCCTTCCGGCGTCAAGGCCTGATCCGCCTCGCACAAGGCGGCCTCCGGCTGCGGGTGCATGTCCAGCAGCAGGCCGTCGGCGCCGGCGGCCAAGGCCGCCCTGGCCAGCGCCGGCACCAGCCAGGCCTTGCCGGCGGCGTGGCTGGGATCGACGATCACCGGCAAATGGGTTTCGCGCTTGAGCAAGGGAATCGCGCTGACGTCCAGCGTGGCGCGGTAGGCCGGTTCGAAGCTGCGAATGCCGCGCTCGCAGAACACGATATTGTGGTTGCCGCCGGCGGCGATGTACTCGGCCGCCATCAGCCAGTCGCCCAGCGTCGCGGCGACGCCGCGTTTGAGAATCACCGGCTTGTTCAAGCGCCCCACTTCTTTCAGCAATTCAACGTTCTGCATGCTGCGCGAACCAATCTGGATCACATCCACGCCCTGCTCCAGGAACACGTCCAGCATGCGCACGTCGGCCAGTTCCGACACCACCGGCAAGCCCTCGGCGCGGCCGGCGGCGATCAATTGCTCGATGCCCTCGACGCCCAGGCCCTGGAAACCATAAGGACTGGGGTGCTGCTTGAACACCCCGCCGTGCAGCAGCCGGCAGCCGGCGCTACGCGCCGCCGCCGCGGCCTGCGCGATCTGCTGCGCCGACTCCACCGCCGACGGCCCGGCGATCACCTGCAAGGCTTCGCCGCCGAAGGCCAGGCCCCGCGCCTGCACCACGCTGTTTTGCGGATGGGTTTCGCGAGACACGATGCGGTACTCGCGCACCACCCGCATCGCCCGCTCCACCCCCGACATTGATTCGAACATTTCCGGCGACAGGCTGCGTTCGTCGCCCACCGCGCCTATGATGGTGCGCTCCGCGCCGCGCGACACATGCTCGCTGAGCCCCGCGCCTTGGATCTTGGCCACCACGGCGGCCACTTCGCTTTCCGGCGCCTGCCGGTTCATGATGATGATCATCCGCTATCCCGTTCAAAACCCTTCACGACCGCCTGCGCCAACGCCCGGCCAAGCGCCGCCCTAGCCGCGACCAGAACGACGGACGCGACGCGACGCGCCGGAAAAAACCAGCCAGCGCATGCGCCAGCCGCCACGGTGCCGAAGCGCGCAAGCGCTCGAACACGCGCTCGCGCCAGCAAACGAAGCCATTATACAGCCGCACGAACCAGGACACCCGCATCAGCGCCGGCCGGGTCAGCGCGAACAACCGCGCCGCCAGCGCGGTGCCGCCCAGCTTGGCCAGCAAGATGATCAGCAGCCCCAGCAGCGCGTGGCCGCGCCCAATCAGGAACAGCGCCGCCAGCTTGACCGGCAGCAGCAGCGCGGCCGGCAGCGCGAACATCGCCAGGGCCGCCCACGGCGGCAAGGCGGCGATGCGCCGCTCCAACGCCGCCAGCGGCGGCCATGCCGCCAGCCGCCCCAGCGCCGCGGACAGCTCGTCCCAGGCGTACTCCTCGAACAGAATCACCAAGGCCGCCAGCAAGGCCAGCGGCCAGGTCAATATCCGTTTCAGCCGGCGCCAGCCCAGCGTCGCCGCTTCGCGCACCCGCATCGCGTCAGCGCCCGGCCACGATCTTGCGAGCCGAGACCAGCGGGCGCAAGGCGATCAGGCCTTGGCCAGGTCCAGCCACTTGACCACCTCCCTCGGCTGATAGGCGCGCATCTCCGTCAGCAGCGCCGGCAAATCCTCGTTGATGCGGAACAGGTCCATATTGCCCGGGCGGGCGAAGCCCTCGGCCACCGCGTGCTCCATCAGCCGGTGCAAGGGCTGATAATAGCCGGCGGCGTCGAGCAGGCCCACCGGCTTGCCGTGCAGGGACAGCTGACCCCAGGTCAGGATTTCGAACAGTTCGTCGAAGGTGCCGAAACCGCCCGGCAGCGCGATGAAACCATCGGACAACTCAGCCATCAGCGCCTTGCGCTGGTGCATGGTTTCGGTGACATGAATTTCCGTCAAACCGGTATGCGCCACTTCCTTGGCCTTGAGGAACTCCGGAATCACGCCGATCACCTTGCCGCCGGCCGCCAGCGCGGCGTCCGCGGCCACGCCCATCAGGCCGACCTTGCCGGCGCCATAGACCAGGGTCACGCCCTGTTCGGCCAACGTGCGGCCAAAGTCGCGTGCGGCCGCTTCGTATTCGGGCTTGACGCCCTTGTTGGAGCCGCAAAACAGACAGATAGCTTTCATTCTTGTTTTTCCCCTAGAAAACATCAGCGTCAAAAACACAACGGGCCGCTGCGCGGCCCGCTTGCATCCTCATCCGGCGTTCAAAGCACGGCGAGCGGATAAGAACCCAGCACCTTGACGAAGGAAGTGCACTCGGCGAGGCCGGCCAGCGCCTGCTGCACATTGGCGTCGTCACGGTGCCCTTCCATATCGATGAAGAACACGTAGTCCCACAGCCCGGCGCGCGACGGCCGCGACTCGAACTTGCTCATCGACACCCCATTGCCGGCAATCGGCGCCAGCAGATGATGGACCGCGCCCGGACGATTGGGCGCCGACACCACCACCGAGGTCTTGTCCTGGCCGGTGGCGCCCACGTCCTGCAGCCCCAGCACCAGGAAGCGGGTGGTGTTGTTGGGCTCGTCCTCGATATTGGACGCCAGCTTCAACAGCGCGTAGCGCTCGGCCGCGGCCTGGCCGGCGATCGCCGCCGCGCCCTCGTCTTCGGCCGCCAGCCGCGCCGCCTCGGCGTTGCTGGCCACCGACACCCGCTCCACCGCTTCCGGCAGATTCTTGTTCAGCCACTCATGGCACTGCGCCAGGGCCTGAGCGTGCGCGTACACGCGGCGGATGCCGTCCATGCCCTCCACCTTGCGCAGCAAATGGTGATGGATGCGCAGCACCACTTCGCCGCAAATCTTCAGCGGACTGGTCACCATCAGGTCCAGCGTGCGGCCCACCGCGCCCTCGGTGGAGTTCTCCACCGGCGCCACCACGTAATCCAGGCCGCGCGACTCCACCAGGCGGAAGGCCTCGTCGATCGAGCTACAGGCCACCGTGCGCGCGGCGTGGCCGAAGTGCTTGAGCGTGGCCAGCTGACTGAAAGTGCCTTCCGGCCCCAGGTAGGCGATGGACAAGGGCTTTTCCAGCGCCAGGCATTCGGACATCACCTCGCGGAACAAGCGCGCCACCGATTCGCCCGGCAAGGGGCCGGGGTTCAGATCCTTGACGCGGCGCAGCACCTGCGCCTCGCGCTCGGGCCGATAAATAATGCCGCCGCCCTTGATCTCGCCGATCTCGCGCGCATGGGTGGCGCGCTGATTCAGCAGATTGAGGATTTCCACATCGATGTTGTCGATGGCGTCGCGATGCTGTTTAAGTAAATGTTCCGACACGGCTTCCAGTCTTTCTCTATTGCATACATCCTGTTCAGAGACGCGCGCGCCCGCGTTTGAGCGCGCGGCTCTCGAAACACCCAGTTTCCGCGAGATGAGTCATGCTCGCAAGCCTTTGTCGCGATAAAAACGCGGACAGCGGGACAGCTCCTAGCCGAAACAAGTCCACACTCGGTTGGCCAGGTCCACCACGAAATCGGCGCGCAGATACATCCCGGTCAAGCAGGCCAACAGCAGCGCCGCGCCGACGGACAGCAGCAAGGCTCTCATGCGTCCTCCTTGGCGAAACTCGCCGACGGCGTTTCGCGCACCGGCAGATTGGCGGCGGCGGCCAGCAGCCCCAAGGCGATCGCCAGCATCCACACCAGATCGTAGTTGCCGAGCAGGTCGTAAAGCGCCCCGCCCAGCCACACGCCCAGGAAGCTGCCCACCTGATGCGAGAAAAACACCGCGCCGGACAGCATGCCCAGATGGCGCACGCCGAACATGCCGGCGATCACACCATTGGTCAGCGGCACCGTGGACAGCCACAGAAAACCCATCGCCGCGGCGAACACCGCCACCGAAACGCCGCTGAGCGGCAGCAACAGGAAAACGGCGATCACCACGCTGCGCGCCAGGTAAATGAAGCTGAGCAGGCCGGGCTTGGACCAGCGGCTGCCCAGTTCGCCGAAGGCCATGGTGCCGAAGATGTTGAACAGGCCAATCAGGGCCAGCGCCAGGCTGGCGGTGCCGCCGCCCAGGCCGTGGTCGCGCAGATAGGCCGGCAGGTGCACGCCGATGAATACCACCTGGAAACCGCAGACGAAATAGCCCGCCATCAACAGGCGGAAGCCGCGCTCGCGCCAGGCGGCGGCGAAAGTGGCCGCCATGCTGCGCAGCAAATGCGTGGACGCGACGGTTTGCGCCGGCTGGTCCTCGCGCGCCAGCCAGCCGGCCAAGGGCAGCATCAGCGCTGCGCAGCCGGCCAGGATCAAGAGCGCAGGCAGCCAGCCCAGGCCGTCGATCAAGCCCTGTTCCACCGGAATCATCGCGAACTGACCGAAAGAGCCCGCCGCCGCGACGATGCCCATCGCGCGCGAACGGTAGGCCGGCGGCACGCTGCGCGCCACCACGCCGAAAATCACGCTGTAGGTGACACAGGACAGCGCCAGGCCAAGCAGGACGCCGGCGGACAAGGAAAACAGCAAGGGCGTGCCGGACACCGTCATCAAGGCCAGGCCGGCGACGTAGAGCAAAGCGCCGCCCAGCAGCACCTTGCCGGAGCCGTGCCGGTCCGCCAGCGCGCCGGCAAACGGCTGCGCCAGGCCCCAGACCAGGTTCTGCAAACCCAGCGCGAAGGCGAAAGCCTCCCGGCTCCAGCCGAAGGCCTGGGTCATCGGCGGCATGAAGAAGCCGAAGCCGTGGCGTATGCCCATGGCCAGCGACACGATCAGGCCGCCGGTCAGCAGCAATCGCTTGATGGAATCGTTCATCGCTTGTCTCCATGTGAAATAACAGCGGCACGGCTGTTGTGATCATAGGGCAAAACCGGCGCCGCCAAAACAAAACCGGCCAGCGCAGGCGCCGGCCGGTAATCGCATCAAACCGCCGCGGACCGCGGCTTAGCGCGCGGGCACCGCCGCCAGCACCGCCTTCAGCAGATGCCAGGCCTTGCCCACCGACTCCACTTCCACCCGCTCGCCCGGCGCGTGAGCGCCGCGGATATTGGGACCGAAGGACACCATGTCCATGCCCGGGTACTTGGCGCCCAGAATACCGCACTCCAGGCCGGCGTGAATCACCTGCACCTGGGCCTCGCCGCCGAATTCGCGGGCGTAGACTTGCTGGAACAAGGCCAGCAGCTTGGACTGCGGGTTAGGCGCCCAGCCCGGATAGCCGCCTTCCATCTCCACCTGGCAGCCGGCCAAACGGAACAGGCTTTCCACCTCGCGCGCCAGCATCCAGGTGCCGGAATCCAGCAAGGAGCGCACCATCAGGTTGGCGAACAGCTTGCCCTCTTCCAGCACCACCACGCCCAGGTTGTTCGAGGTTTCCACCACGCCTTCGACGCGCTGGCTCATGCGCTTGACGCCGTGCGGCGCAGCGTGCAGCGCGGCGAAGATCGCGCCCTGGTCGGCTCGCGCCAGCACCTTGTCCAGCTCGATGCTCTCCTGCACCACGGTGACGCCCTCGTCGACGCCGGCCAGCTCGAAACGCAGCAGGCTCTGGAAGGCGTCCAGCTTGGCCGCCACCTTGGCCGCGTCGGCGGCCGGGAAGGCCACGGCGGCGAAAGCCTCGCGCGACAAGGCGTTGCGCGCGGTGCCGCCCTTGAACGAGGACACGCGCAGATCGGTGTCCGCTTCCAGTTCGCGGATCAGGCGGATCAGAATCTTGTTGGCGTTGCCGCGGCCCAGATGGATGTCGGCGCCGGAATGGCCGCCGCGCAGGCCCTTGATCACCAGGCTGGCGGCCTGATAACCGGCCGGCAGCGCCTCGGTCGCGTAAGCGCGGCTGACGTTGGCGTCTACGCCGCCGGCGCAGCCCATGTAGAACTCGCCCCATTCCTCGGTATCGATATTGATCAGGTACTGGCCTTGCAGCAGGCCAGTGCCCAGGCCCAGCGCGCCGCCCATGCCGGCTTCCTCGTCCAGCGTCAACAGCACCTCGACCGGACCATGCGGCATGTCCTCACTATTGAGCACCGCCATGCCCAGCGCCACGCCGATGCCGTTGTCGGCGCCCAGCGTGGTGTTTTCCGCCACCAGCCAGCCGTCTTGCAGCACCGGGCGGATCGGGTCTTTGAAGAAGTCGTGCTCGGTGCCGGTGTTGGCCTGGCACACCATGTCCAGATGGCCTTGCAGCACCACGCCGACGCGGTTTTCGTAACCTGGGGTCGCCGGCTTGCGAATGATCAGGTTGCCGACCTCGTCCACCACGGTGTCCAGGCCGCGCAGTTCCGCCCACCCCTTCAGGTAGTCGCGCAATTGCTGCTCATGCTTGGACGGACGCGGGATTTCACACAGGGTCTGGAAATGCTCCCAGACGACTTTGGGTTCTAGTTCTGCAATTCGGGTCACGGAAAGTCCTCTAAATCATCAAGATGCGATAGCGGTTCGGGCTATGGCCGAACGCGCCGCGCCCGGCGCGGCAACGTTGGAATTCAGACTGTCCACTTTATCACGCCCGCATGCGCCGCGTCATGTGGGAAACTCATGCCAAAAGCGTCTAATCCGCTGAATCGCTTGACCGAAGTCATGAGTCCTCCTGCAAGCGGCGCCATGCTATTTGCCAGCTGTGGCAAAGCCGCTATCCTCCGACACTGAAAAATCCCCACTCGTCCGTTTGCCAGAAAGGTCCGCCATGCACCGCTACCCAGATCAAGACATCGCCGCCATCTACCGGGTGATAGAACAGCGACGCGACATGCGCCATTTTCTGCCGGACCCGGTGGACCCGGCGCTGCTGCGCCGCCTGCTCGAAGCCGCTCACCACGCACCCAGCGTCGGCTATATGCAGCCGTGGCGCTTCATCCGCATCGCGGACCGCGGCCTGCGCGAGGAGATAGGCAAGCTGGTGGACGCGGAACGGCTGCGCACCGCGGACCAACTGGGCGAACGCCAGGCGGAATTCCTGCGCCTGAAGGTGGAAGGCATCCGCGACTGCGGCGAGGTGTTGGTGGCCGCTCTGATGGACGGCCGCGAGCGCCATGTGTTCGGCCGCCGCACCCTGCCGGAAATGGATCTGGCCTCGGTGGCCTGCGCCATCCAGAACCTGTGGCTGGCGGCGCGCGCCGAAGGCCTGGGCATGGGCTGGGTGTCTCTGTTCGACCCCGTCGCGCTCGCCGCGCTGCTGGGCATGCCCGAGGGCGCCAAGCCCATCGCCGTGCTCTGTCTAGGCCATGTCGCCGAGTTCTACGCCCAGCCTATGCTGGAGCAGGAAAAGTGGGCCAGCCGCCAGCCGCTGGAGCAATTGGTGTTCGAAGACCGCTGGCGAGATTGAACCAGGCCTCGCGGCGCGGCCATTGAAGCGCGCGCCGCCGCCATGCTAGCCTGCGGAGATGGAACACGCTTTATACGACTTTCTCGACCAGCACCAGATCCGCCACCAGCGCTTCGACCACCCACCGGTCTACACCTGCGAAGAGGCCGCGCGCCTGACGCCCGGCCTGCCCGGCGCGGAATGCAAAAACCTGTTTCTCTGCGACGCCAAGGGCCGTCAGCATGTGTTGCTGGCGGTGCCGGCCGACGCCGGCGTCGACATCAAGGCCCTGGGCGACTTGCTGGAACTCAAAGGCCTGCGTTTCGCCTCGCCGGAACGCCTGCTGCGCTGCCTGGGCCTGACCCCGGGCGCGGTGACGCTGCTGGCAGCCTTCAACGACCGCGAGCGCCAGGTCGCCGTCGTCGTCGACCAGGCGCTGAGCCGTCGCGACGCCATTCTCTGCCATCCGCTGGTCAATACCAGCACGCTGGCGCTGCCGATGGGCGAGCTGATGCGCTTCCTGGACCTGACCGGCCACGCGCCGCGCATCGTCGAGGTGCCGCGCAGGCCGGAGCCCGCGGAGCAAGGCTGAGCGCCGCGGCTTGTCAAGGCCACGGCTGATCCTGCATGATGGTCGTTTCTTTCGACTTGCCCGGATTGCAGACTCAAGCATGTCAGACATACTCAACACCATCATCGCCACCAAGCGCGAAGAAATCGCCGCCGCCTTGCCGCGGCAACCGCTGAGCGCGGTGCGCGCCGCCGCGGAAGCGCTCAACGGCGACCGTCGCGACTTTGTCGCCGCGCTGCGCGCCAAGCACGCGCTGGGCCAAGCCGCGGTCATCGCCGAGATCAAGAAAGCCAGCCCGAGCAAGGGCGTGATCCGCGAGGACTTCCGCCCCGCCGAGATCGCCGCCAGCTACGCCGAACACGGCGCCGCCTGCCTGTCGGTGCTGACCGACCGCCAGTATTTCCAGGGCGACGCCGCCTATCTGCAAGCCGCCCGCGCCGCCTGCCGCCTGCCGGTGCTGCGCAAGGACTTCATCGTCGATCCCTACCAGGTGTACGAAGCCCGCGCGATGGGCGCCGACTGCATTCTGCTGATCGCCGCCGCGCTGGAGCTGCCGCTGATGCGCGAACTGGAATCCCTGGCGATGGAGCTGGGCATGGCGGTGCTGGCCGAAGTGCACGACGCCAAGGAACTGGAACAGGCGCTGCAGCTGCGGACTGAACTGATCGGCGTCAACAACCGCAATCTGCGCAGCTTCGAAGTCAGCCTGGCCACCACGCTGAAGTTGTTGCCGCAAATCGAAAACGGCCGCATCGCCATCACCGAGAGCGGCATCGCCACCGTCGACGACGTGCGACTGATGCGCAGCCACGAGGTGCACACCTTCCTGGTGGGCGAAGCCTTCATGCGGGAAAAAGAGCCGGGAGAAGGTCTCTCCCGGCTGTTTCAGGACGAAAACAAGGGCTAAGCCCTTGCTTATTGAGGCGGGACCAGCGCGTCCAGCCTCAATTGCTCCTGAGCGCTGAAACGCTGGGCGCGCCAGCCGGCCAGAGCCTGCCGCCGCTGCGCCGCGTCCAGGCCGGCAGCCGTCTGCAAGCGCCGCGCCTCCAGACGATAGGCCTCCACCCTGGACTGCCACTGCGCCTGTTCGCGATCCAGCTGCGACAAGCGGTCGGCGGCGGCCTGCCCCACCATGCCGGCGCGCAAGGCGTACAGCTCTTGTTCGCCGCCGCCCTTCTTCCGCAACGCCTCTTCCGCCTCGGCCAGGCTCAAATGCTTGACCGGCTCCAGCCGCGCCGCGCGCAGCTCGGCCGGCAAGCCCGCCTCCAAGGCCTTGAGGCGGGCGGCCTTCTGCTCGGCGCTCAAGCCGACGTCGGCGGCGATGCGCAGCCGTTTGACGGTGAAATCGTCATAGACGTCCTCATCGCCAAACAAGCCGGCCACTTCGCCGGCGGACAGGAATTGCAGGCGCAACGCTCTCATCTGCTGCAAACGCTCGGCCACGCCGCCCGCCGCCTTGCCCTCGCTCAAGGCTCGGCGGTAAGCGACATAGCGGTCGAACAAGTCCAGCGCCTGCTTCAAGGCTGTTCCGCTCAACTGCGCCGACAAGGCCTGCTCCACCGCCTTGCGGGTCGCGGGCAGATCCCGCTCCCCCAACGCCGCCAACTGGTAATCGAACAAGCGCCGCAGTTCGGCGTCCACCCTCAGCGCGCCGTTCGCCTCCACCCGCGCCCGGCCGTCGGCCTGGGTGCCGCGCAGCGACGGCGCCGCCGTCGGAGACGCGGAACCGCCGGCTTGCGCCGTCGCCTCGTCGGCCCCGGGCCAGCCCAGCCAGACCAGCGCGCCCAGCAACAACGCGCAGCTCCAGCCCATCCAGGCGCGCCGCATTACAGCCCCGTATTCTTCAAGCGGTTGGCCTGTTGCCGGTACAAACTCACCGGGCTGACCTCGAACAGGCTGACCAGGCCAAAGCTCTGGTTGATCTCGTTGACGTGGTTCATCCGGTAGTTGTCGCGAATCACCTGGCCCAGATGGGCCGAGCAAGTGCTGACCAGGCCGTCGGTGGGCGTGGAGCCGAAGGCCAGCCCCAGCACGCCCATGGGCGCGGACAAGGGGTCCAGCACATTGGTGACGGTGGACGAACCGGTCCATGAGTAATAACGGATGCCGTTGACCTGATAATCGCCTTCGCCGCAAGCGCTGGTCGGCACCCCTTGCGGGAATTTGGCGCTGAAAGCGGCGGATCCCGCGGTAGTCAAGGAGTCCAGGGCGCCCACCGGATATTGCGGCTGCCCGGTAGTGCCGGCGAAGAACTGCATCACCGCGGTCAAGGCCTTGGCCACCGCGGACGCCACCGCCTCCGACACCGAGCCCGGAGGCACGGTTCCGCGAACGATGTCGGCCACCACCGAACCCTTGTTGACCCCGCCCACCGATGTCACCGAGGCCACCAGGTCCGGCCGCACACCGGCCACGTAGCGCGCGGTGGGCGCGCCCTGGCTATGGCCGATCAGATTGACCTTGGCGGCGCCGGTGATGGCGATGATTTTTTGCACCTGCTGCAGCAACTGCTCTCCGCGAGCCTCGTTGCTGTTCAGCGCGGACACTTCGGCCACGAACACCTGCGCGCCGTCGGAACGCAAGGCCGCCGGCACCTGGTAGAAATAGTCCACGCCCAACAACTGGCCGAAGCCGAACAGGCCGTGCACCAGCACGATGGGATAACGAGTCTGGGTATAGCCGCCGGCGGCGTAAGCGGCGGACAGGGGCAAGCATAGCCCCAGACACAGCAGGGCTCCGTGAAGCAACTTCTTCATGGTGTTTCTCCTCAAGTTAACGATATGCGGGCTGAGTATTTGCTCTTATTTGCATGCCCAAACTTGTTAATAGGAGAAAGCGGAGGAAAACACCAGAATTATTCAAACGTTTGTATTTTTACGTCACTTAACAACAACAGAAAATACGACAACTTAAAACTCAACCGTCCGAAAGATCAAAGCCGGCTGGCCAAAACGGCAGCCGGCTCAATAAAGACAAAACGCCGTATGGCGAAAGCCATACGGCGCTCCGGACTCGCTGCTGCGTAGCTCGGATTCGCTCAGTAATCGGAACCCAAGTACAGATAGGCGGTGGGTTTGCCGCCCTTGGCGGTGCCGACGCCGACGAAGAACGGCCCGATAATGGTGTCCGCAGCCAGGAAGACAGAACCGGCGGGAATCCAGTTTGTATCTTGCGACGTGAGATCTTCAGCTCTCACTCGCCCCCAGATCTTGCCCAACTCCATCGAGACGCCGGCGTAGACGCCGGAGCCAAGCGCGGACGGCAGGCTGGACGCTCGCCAATAAAACATCGAGCGGAACAAGGACGAGCGATCGCCAATCAGTTCGGAATCCTGATAACCGCTCAGGTTCAAGAAACCGCCCAGCGATCTGGGCAAAGCCAGGGCATCCTCTCTGTCGTCGAGATTCAAAGCCCCCTTGTTCTTGGCGGTCAACCGCATCGTCACGCTGCCCAGGGTCTTGGCGTACTCCAGGGTCGTATCGTAGTTGGTCAGATTGACATCGCTGCCCCAGGACGGAATGCTCTTGGTCAAGCGACCGCTGATGAAGTAGCCGGACCGCGGCCAGCGCGGATTGTCGAACTGATCCACCACCAGGCTGGTGCCCACCCCGGTATCCCGAAAGTTTTGCGGCACCCAACCGGGAAGCCACGATACCCGCGAGCCGAAGTGATTATCGTCCCGGTACGCGCCAATCCGCCACTCCCCGTAACGGCCCAAAGCCACGCCGCCATCCAGACGCAGGCTGCCCACATTATTAGTCCACTCCGTATTCAATGAATGGTCCTCGTTGTAAATCGGCAGAAAGTCCTGTCGATAGCCCAAGGACGCGGCGCCGAACACCGGACTGCCCTCGTACAGCGGCTGATACCATTCCGTTTTGATCAGCTTGTCCTGCCCGATGGACACATCGTTGCGCCAGGCGCCGCCGGCGCTGTTGGCGTTGCGCCATTCATGCGAGGCCAAGAAGTTGAAGTTGCTCTCGCCCGGCGTCGCGCTGCTCAGGTTCAGGCCGAAGCGCAGGAAGTTAGGCCCTATGCTGCGCTCCAGCGGCGACACCGTCATCACATTGCGCCCGGACACATTGTCCACGCGGTAGGTCAGCCTGTCGTAATCGCCGCCGGCGAACACGCCGCGCAGACGGGCCTGGGCGCTGCTGATAGGCTCCACCACCGAGGAAAAGGCCAGCGATTTGGCCAGTTGCTCCGGTTTGGTGAACTGGCCGGGCTTGCCTTCCACCTGGATCTTGTCGATCAAGGGGAAATGCGGCCGCTCCAGCCGGCGCTTCCACGCCGCGTACTCCTCTTCGGACACCGAATAGGCCGACAGCTGCTTGGCCAGCGCCTTGGCCGCCTCTTCTCCGCGCATGGTGATGGCCCGATGCTCGCTGAAGGAAGCCGAGGTATAGCCGCTCAAATTCGGCTTGATCACCAGATCGCGCTTGTCCAGCTTGCGCAGCTGCTCCTTGGCGTTGCGGCTGACCATCAGATTGGAGGTCTGCGCCACCACATCGAACAGGCTGTTGATCTCTTTCGCCGTCATCAGCGGCGTGGACACATCGACGACGATTACCCTGTCCGCGCAGCGGCCTTTGACGTCCTGGATGGGCAGGTTGCGCGCCAGGCCGCCGTCCACCAGCAAACGCCCCTCGTCGTCCTCGATCAGATCGAACAAGCCCGGCACCGCCATGCTGGCGCGCAGCGCGCGCGCCAGCGATCCCTCCGAGAACACCACCGGCTCGCCGGTCGCCAGATCGGTGGCCACCGCCCGGAACGGGATGGGCAGCTGGTCGAAGCTGCCCACCACGCGGTCGCGCGTCAGCTTATGGATGTACAGCTCGATTTCCTGCGAATTGATCGCGCTGCGCGGCACTTTCAACCCGTCTTTCTTCAGGCCGAAGGTAATGTCCAGATAGTTCTTGTAATCATCGCGCTTGCGGTCGTAGGGCACGTCCGCCCGCGTCGGCTTGCCGGACAGCAAGGCGTCCCAATCGGCGGCGTTGAACTCGCGCTCCATCTGCGCCAAGGGCAAGCCATTTGCATAAATACCACCAATCAGAGCCCCGGCGCTGGTGCCCGCGATACAGGCGACGGGAATCCGCAGGCGCTCCAGTTCCTTCAGCACGCCCAGGTGGGCGAAACCCCGCGCGCCGCCGCCGCCCAGCACCAAACCCACGCCTTGCGGCGGATAAGCGCCAAGCTCTTCCGCGTCGCCCGCCCAGGCCGTTTGCGACAAAATTCCGAGCAACAGCAGCACAACCAGCCGCTGTCGCCGATTCCAGCGATTGTTATTTGTAAGCATATGGGTAAATAATGAGAATTACCGTTTCACCCACGCCTGCGCGTGGCGTAAGATATAGCGATATGCCAATGAAAACATAATTTCCTATAAAGCCGGGCTAAATGTTTGACTTCAAATCACTTGTCAGTTCCCTACTGAACAAAAACACGACTGCCTCCGAAGTGGCGCAGTCCGCAACCCTATTAGTGCGCGACCTGCCTGAAACCGAGTATTTCGGCGCCTTGGTGGAAATCATCAAAGCCGTCGCCAAAATCAACACCGACACCGACATCTCGCTGAAAGAGCGCGTCAAGACCCTGGTCTACGTCGACGACAAGGCCAACAACATTCACCGTCAGCTGTGCCAGGACTATCTGCAGTCCAAAGGCGGCAGCAAAGGCTACCTGCCCACCATTCTGGCCTATTGGCACGAGCTGTCCTCCGCCTACCAGATCTGCCTGCGGCTGTACAAAAGCCATCCCAACGCGGTGCCGGAAGACGAAATCCGCATCGTCACCATCCGCGGCCTGCATCACCAGATGCGGCTGATCGCCTGGAATTCGCTGCGCTACCTGAAACCGGAAGGCGCGGCCTGGCAAAACGGCTTCCGCTTTTTCAGCCAGGCAGAGGAAAGCGGCTTTTCCCGGTACCCGATCAAGCTTTACCTTAACAGCCCGGACGAGTTCAGCTGCGAACAGCTGCTGATCCAGGCCGGCATGCTGTTCCTGGCGCAGACCGACAATATGCTGCACAAGGAAATCATCGCGGTCGACCAACTGCTGATGATGCTGAGCCAGGGCATACCGCTGGACAAGCAACCTCCGGTGGAAGAACCCATCTTCGTCTACAACCTGTCGATGCCGGAGCCGCCTCAGGCCATGCTGCGCGGCATGGCCGGCAAATGGCATCGCTACTGGTCCGCCTACGAGATCACCAGCCGCTTGGCGGATCTGATGTTCGATCTGGACAGACGCATCCCTCCCGCGCTGGAGGCGATGGACGGCGGCCTGGAACGAGAGGAATGGGCCATTCTATGCGAAAAACTGGCCATCCGCTGGTCTACCGACGGCGGCAAGTCGCTGCGCAAGTCCGAGCGCTCGCTGCACGCGTCCAACGCCCACGTCAGCATAGGCTTCGAGCGCGTCGCCTATCAGGTCAAGGTTCAGGACGTGCCGACGCAAGACCCGGAGCGCGCCAGCGACTGGCGCATCAACGACATCAGCTCCACCGGCATGGGTCTCACCTTCATCGGCAAGGCGGTTGAGCAACTGGCCATCGGCCGCGTCATCCTGGTCAAGGCGGACAACCATCCGCAGTTGCTGGGTGTGATTCGCCGGATACTGCGCCAAAGCAACGGCACCAAGGTGGGCATAGAAATCCTGGGGCAGAATCCCGTCGGCGTGTCGCTGCTGGATCCGGAGCACTCGGACTCTCCGCCCTCCACCGCCATCTACATCACCCAGCCCAACTCCCGCAAAGGCCAACGCTACTTTCTGATGCCCAAGGCGCTGACGCAGCCGGACAAGCAACTGGTGCTGGCGGCGCAAGGCAAGTCCTACCAGATCCGCCTCAAAACCCCGCAGCACGAATACGAAGACTGCAGCCACAGCGACTTCGACACTCTGTCCAAGGTGGACTGAATCCCGTCCGCCGCGCGGCGGACAATAAAAAACCGGCTCGCCGCGACGAGCCGGTTTTTTCATGCGAGAAGAATCCCGCTTACAACACTTCGATGATGCCCGCGGCGCCCATGCCGGTGCCGATGCACATGGTCACCATGCCGTAGCCCTTCTGACCGGCGTCGCGCATGCCGTGCACCAGAGTGGCGGTGCGGATGGCGCCGGTGGCGCCCAGCGGATGGCCCAGCGCGATCGCGCCGCCGTGCGGATTGACCTTGGAGGTGTCCAGCGCCAGGTCGCGGATCACCGCCAAAGCCTGAGCCGCAAACGCCTCGTTCAGCTCGATCCATTTCAAGTCGTCCTGTTTCAGGCCGGCCTGGCTCAAAGCGGCGGGAATCGCCTCTTTCGGGCCGATGCCCATGATTTCCGGCGGCACGCCCTTGACCGCGAAGGTGACGTAGCGGCCCAGCGGCGTCAGATTGAACTCCTTGAGCACGCGCTCAGACACCAGAATCACCGCGCCGGCGCCGTCGGACATCTGCGAAGAGTTGCCGGCGGTTACCGAGCCCTTGGCGTCGAACACCGTTTTCAGCTTGGCCAGGCCTTCCAGCGTGGTCTCGCGGCGCGGACCTTCGTCGGTGTCCAGCACGCGGGTTTTGACCGCCACTTCGCCGGTTTCCAGATTCGGCGTGCGATAGGTCGCCTCCAGCGGCGTGATCTCGCTCTTGAACTTGCCGCCGTCAATCGCGGCCAGCGCGCGACGGTGCGACTCCACCGCGAACGCGTCCTGGTCTTCGCGCGACACGCCCCACTGCTGCGCCACTTTCTCGGCGGTCAGGCCCATGCCGTAAGCGATGCCGTAGTTTTCGTCCTTGGCGAAGATTTCCGGATTCAAGGACACTTTATTGCCCATCATCGGCACCAGCGACATCGATTCGGCGCCCGCGGCGATCACCACGTCGGCTTCGCCCAGGCGGATGCGATCGGCGGCCATCTGCACCGCGTTGATGCCGGACGAGCAGTAGCGGTTGATGGTGATGCCGCCCACGGTATTGGGCAGGCCGGCCAGCAGCACGCCGATGCGCGCCATGTTCAGGCCCTGCTCCGCTTCCGGGAAGGCGCAGCCCACCACGCAGTCGGAAATCAGCTTCGGGTCCAGGTTCGGCACCTGGGCCAGCGCGCCGGTAATCACGTGCGCCAGCATATCGTCCGGGCGCACATGACGCATCATGCCGCGCGGCGCCTTGCCCACCGGCGTGCGGGTGGCGGCGACGATGTAAGCTTCTTGTACTTGTTTGCTCATTTTCGATTCTCCTGTCGGCCGCCTGATCGGCTTTGCGGCGATCAAGCGGCCTTTCATCTGGCTATTGGCCGCGCTTGCGGGAGGATTCGTCGCGAGCGGGCCGAGATCGAAGCGAGAAGCGTAGCCGTACATGGGGTACGGCGAGCATCACAGCATTCGAGGTCGGCTCGCGCAGCAGAATCATCCCCAAGCACTTAGTTGCGCAGCGGCTTGCCGGTGGTCAACATATTGGCGATACGGTCCTGAGTCTTGGAGTTTTTCAGCAAGGTCATGAAGGCCTTGCGCTCCAGGTCCAGAATCCATTGCTCGTTGACCAGAGTGCCGGCCTCAACGTCGCCGCCGGTCATCACGTCGGCGATCAGGCCGGCGATGAAGAAGTCATGCTTGGAAATGAAGTTGCCTTCCAGCATGTTCACCAACTGGCCCTTGATCGACGCGGCGCCGCTGCGGCCGGCCACCGGGAAGCCCTTGACCTTGAGCGGCGGGCGATAGCCGGCTTCGGCCAGCGCGATCGCCTGCTGCTTGGCCACGTGCAACAACTCGTAGGCGTTGAACACCACCGGGTCGCCGTTGCGGAAGAAGCCGATTTCCTGCGCCTCGAAACCGCTGGTGGCCACTTTGGCGGTGGCGATGGCCATGAAGTAATCCTTCAGCGCGGCCAGTACGTCGCCGCGCGCTTCCTGAGCGGCGCGCAGCGCGAACTCCTTGCAGCCGCCGCCGCCCGGCAGCAGGCCGACGCCCACTTCCACCAGGCCGACGTAGGACTCCAGCGCCGCCACGGTCTTGTCGCAATGCATCGCGAACTCGCAACCGCCGCCGAACACATAGCCCTGGGTCGCGGCCACCGTCGGCACCTGGCAGTAGCGCAGGCGCATCGAGGTTTCCTGGAAGCGGCGCACCGTCGCGTCGATCGCGTCCCAATCGCCCATCATGAAGGCCGGCATCATAGACTGCAGGTCGGCGCCGACGGAGAACGGCTCCTCGGTCTGCCAGATCACCAGGCCCTTGAAGCGGTCTTCGGCGATGTCGACGGCTTTGTTCAGGCCTTCGATCACGGCAGGACCGATCGCGTGCGCTTTGGACTTGAACGACACCACCAGCACTTCGTCGCCGGTGGTGAAGGCGCGCACGCCCTCGTTCTCGAACACGGTCTCGCCCAAGGGCGCGGACGCCTCGCCCAGCACCTTGGCCGGCGCCAGCTGACGCTGGTACACGTCCAGCGCGGAACGGCCCACCAGCTTGTTGCCGGCCGGATCGTAAGAGCCTTCGGCGAAATGCACGCCGGCGCGATCGCCCTGCAGCACCCAGGCCGGCAGCGCGGCGGCGCTCAGCGCCTTGCCGGCCTTCACGTCCTCGTCCAGCCACTTGGCCACTTGCTGCCAGCCGGCGGCCTGCCAGGTCTCAAACGGACCCACGCTCCAGCCGAAGCCCCAGCGGATGGCGAAGTCGACGTCGCGCGCGCAGTTGGCGATATCGGCCAGATGGTGGGAGATGTAATGGAACACGTCGCGGAAACACGCCCACAGGAATTGCGCCTGCGGATGGCTGCTCTCGCGCAGTTTCTGGAATTTTTCCGCCGGATTGGCGATCTTCAAAATTTCCTTGACCGCGTCGTCGCCCTTCTCGCCGGAGCCGACGTACTCGCCCTTGGCCGGGTCCAGCACCAGCATGCGCTTGCCGTCTTTCTTATAGATGCCGGCCTTGGTCTTGGCGCCCAGCGCGCCGGCGGCGATCAGCTTCTGCATCCATTCCGGAGTCTGGAACAGGCCGTGCCACGGATCTTGCGGCAGGGTGTCCTGCATGGTTTTGACCACGTGGGCGAAGGTGTCCAGGCCCACCACGTCGGCGGTGCGGAAAGTGGCCGACTTGGGACGGCCCAGACGCGGACCGGTCAGATCGTCCACCACGTCGAAGCGAATGCCGAACTTGTCGGCGTTGGCGATGGTGGCCAGCATCGAGAATACGCCGATGCGGTTGGCGACGAAGTTGGGGGTATCCTTGGCGCGCACCACGCCCTTGCCCAGGCTGGACACCAGGAAGCGCTCCAGATTATCCAGAATGTGCGCGTCCGAGGTCAGGCAGGGGATGATTTCCACCAGATGCATATAGCGCGGCGGATTGAAGAAGTGCACGCCGCAGAAACGCGGACGCACATTGTCCGGGCAGCTTTGCGCCAGCGTATTGATCGACAAGCCGGAAGTATTGGTGGCGAAAATGGTGTGCTCGCCCAGATGCGGCGCCACTTTGTGGTACAGGTCCGCCTTCCAGTCCATGCGTTCGGCGATGGCTTCGATCACCAAGTCGCAATCCTTCAAGAGGTGCAGGTGGTCGTCGTAGTTGGCCGGCTGAATGTGGTTGACGGCATCCTTGTTGGCCAAGGGGGCCGGCTTCTGCTTTTTCAAGCCTTCCAGCGCCTTGAGCACGATGCCGTTCTTGTCGCCTTCCTTGGCGGGCAAGTCGAACAGGATGGTCGGAACTTTGGCATTCACCAGATGGGCGGCGATTTGAGCCCCCATCACGCCAGCGCCTAGCACGGCTACCTTGCGTACGTTGAACTTGGTTTGAGACATGGTTTCCTCGTTTTGTTGAAACACAACATGAGACAGGCCCCTCTCGCCTGCTCAGCCTGCTTCAAGGACGGGCGTTGTTCGTCCTTGCGCTGAGTCGGCGGCGCGCCGCCGCTGCAGCCGGCACAACTTGACCGGCCGGGAAGTGATTATGGTGAAGCCCGGCCCGTCCGGAAGCCTGGCGCTGGAGAAGTCGCCCCATCGCCGCGGACATCCGTCAATCTACTGAAAAACCGCGCCGGCAGCCACTCTGGCGGCGGCTCAAGCGCAGCTGGAAAAAGCCTGTATTGAAAAATATCAAACACTCGCTTTTCTCCCAAATAAGTCTAACCCAATTTGGGCAAAAAAACAGGGGGTACGTGGAAAAATTGAGGGAGAAAACAAGCGGAAAAACCGGAGCGCCGCAAACGCAAAAACCGGGCGAGCGCCACGGCGCCCGCCCGACCCGAAATCCGCGCGCCCGACGGCGCCGATTCAATTAAAACCGATAGTTGTACTGCAGACCGATCAGTTGCAGATAGGTCTTGTAGCTGCCTTTCACCGTGCCGCCGTTGCCGGTGCACAGCTGGCCATTAGACATCTGGCCGCTGGGGTTACAAGTATCCGTGTAATTAACGTTGGCGTTAGCGAAATTGATGAAGCTGTAGGCAACGTCGATCGAGCTTTGCTTGTTGATCTTGTAGTTGGCGCCCAACGACAGCCACAGACGATCGCTGTCCGGCAAAGCCGGGTGGCGATCATTGTCGGACTGCAACGGCGACTGCTCCCAGGCTACGCCGCCACGGAACAGCCAAGTATCGCTGTACTGGTAGTTGGCGCCCAGAGACACGCGCCAAGTATCACGCCAGTTCTGATGAATCACCATATCACCCTGAGCGACGCCACCCACCGTGGACTGCTGGATCACGATGTCCTTCATCTGCGAGTTGGCGACCCAGGTCACATCGCCCATCACCGCCCACCTCGGATTCAGCTGATGGAAAAAGTTAGCGGATGCGGTTTCCGGCGTTGTCACATCCACTTTTGCCGAAGCGTCCGGGTGCTTGCTCTTGGCCACTGCGCCAGCTCCATTCTGCGGCAGACCAGGGATAGCGCTATTGGTGACATTGTTAAATGTCCAGGTGGACGAGCCGCTCAAAGACTGTTTGATGCTGGAACGATACGCTAAGCCAAAACGAGTGTTTTCATTCAATTGGAACATATAACCGATGTTCCAGCCAAAACCCCAGTCGCTGCCCTCCACATGAGCCAAGCCATCCCCATTAACCCTCGCAGCGCCAACTGCAGCTCGCGCCTGCGCCAGCGCCACCGCCTGGGAGGCCCCGCCTGTCAATGCCTGCTGATACGCAGTCTGGAAAATACGAGCGTTCACACCCGTCGTTGCATCCGCCATCTGATCCAACGACGCAGTCATATATTGTGCGGAAAGGCCAAAACCAAAGGAATGACGATCATCCAGTTTGAACGACATCGACGGGTTGATATTGATCGACTGCAGATTCACGCTCTTCAAGGCATAACGGCCTGCCCAGTCGAAGCCATAGTCCAACTTGGCGCCATAGGGCACAAACATACCCAGCCCCAGATTGATCTTGTCGTTCAGTTTATGCGACAGGTAGAAGTTGGGTGCCGCCACGGCCTTGGGCGCGAAAGAGCCGCCATTGCTGCCGCCAGTCGGCTGGGCGGTGGAGCCAGGAATCAACACAGCCCTCGTCGAACCGTTGTCGGTGTATTCGGAGTGCGGCACCACCAGGGTCGCGCCGCCGGAAAACTGGGTGCCCTCCAGCCGGGACAGACCGGCCGGGTTGGCGAAAATAGTGGAAGGATCGTTGGCTTCGGCGCCGTTGGCGTGCGCGGTGCCCTGGCCGGACACGCTCTGCGAACCAAACTGATAACCCGAGGCCACGGCCTGGGTGGACATTAGACCGAATGTTGCGCCCATGACCATCACGGACAGGCTGAGGTGCTTGAGTTTCATGTTCTCCCTCTCTCTTTGGCTTTGCTATATATAAGTGTTCTTAGGTATTAGACGACCAATAACAAGCACTGGTCATATTTGATGCTACCAGAGAATTAGAGCAATTCCACAAGGTTTTGGAGTGTTTGTTCCAAACAAACGTTTAATGAGACATTTCTGCAACAAGCACGCAAAAAAGCATTGAATTAGGCTAAATATCGCCCAAAAGACGCGATTTTCCATCGCAATCCACCGCCACATAGGTGGCGACCACCTCGGTGATCGCCTCATGCGAGCCGTCGATGCGCTCCGCTTCCACGGTGATTTTCAGGGTGATGGATTTCTGGCCGATTCGCAGCCGTTCCACATAAAGGTCCACCACGTCGCCCAACAGGATGGGCGCGGCGAATTGGAAGGTATTGACCGCCACCGTGGTCACCGGGCCGCGCGACAAACGCTCGGCGTCAAGACTACCGGCCATGTCGATCTGATTCATCAGCCAACCGGCCTGGACTCGGCCGTAAGCGTTGGTGCTGGTCGGCAGCGCGCGCACGCGCAACGTGGGAATCCGGACTTCAGGGCGGTCCATGCTCACTCCTTTGTTCTTGTTCGTCGCTCGGCCTTGGCGACTTTTCATCATTTCACGCCAGCGGCCGCCACAGCAGCCGCTGGCGTGAAATGCACGGGACGAATCCCGGCAAATCTTACCCCTTATGCTCAGAAGATCAAGCGTTGCAGCAGCTTGTCGTCATGTTGCTCCAGCATCTTGTCGAAATCGTCGACCATGATCACGTCGCGCTTGAGCTTGCGCGCGCGGCTGACGGCGTCGAACTCGGCCTGGGTGAGCAAGCCGGCCGCCAAGGCTTCCGCCAGGCGCTCGCGCGCGGTCACTGAGACGAACTTGCCGTCGCGCGCCAGCTTGCGCAGCTTCTGCTCCAGCGGCTCGGTGGCCAGCACCGCTTCCAGCGCGTGGGCCAGCACGCCCACGGCGTCGCCCTCTTCTTTCGGCAGATACATGCCGCGCGTCAGCCGTTCGCGCGTTGCGCCCGGCTCCATCATCGCGCGCGCCACCTGGGTGCCGACGCGATCGGACGCCGGCTTCAAGGTCAGGCCCCACGGGAAGATCAGCTTGCGCAGCACCGCCGCCAGCATGCGACTGGGCAGGTTGGCCAGGAAGCCGTCCATCGCCTGCTGCACGTCGTACAAGGCGTTTTCCACCGACCACTGCAGCACCGCCAGGTCTTCCTTGGGCGCGCCGTCGCGCTCGAAGCGCTTCAGGCAGGCGGAGGCGATGTAGAGGCCGGACAGCATGTCGCCCAAACGCGCGGACAGTTTCTCGCGGAACTTCAGGCTGCCGCCCAGGCTGAACATCGCCATGTCGGACAGCAAGGCGAAAGCGCTGGAGAAACGAGTCAGCCGTCGGTAGTAAGCGCCCACCTCGCCGCCGCGCGGCGCGCCGGCGAAACGGGCGCCGCTGAGACCCAGCCACAGCGAGCGGACCACATTGCTGATCACGAAGTTGATATGACCGGTGATGGCGACGTCGAACTCTTTGCCGTCATTGGCCATCGCCGCTTTCATCTCGCGCAGCACGAAGGGATGGCAGCGGATCGCGCCCTGGCCGTAAATGATCATCGAACGAGTCAGGATGTTGGCGCCTTCCACGGTGATGCCGATCGGGATCGCCTGGTAGGCGCGCGCCAGATAGTTGCGCGGCCCCAGCACCACGGCCTTGCCGCCATGGATGTCCATCGCGTCGTTGATGGCTTTGCGCATGCGCTCGGTGTTGTGGTACTTGAGGATGGCCGACAGCACCGACGGCTTCTCGCCGGTATCGAGGCCGGTCAGCGCCAGATCCTGCGAGGCCTCCATCTGATAGGTGTAGCCGCCGATGCGCGCCATCGCCTCGTCCACGCCCTCGAACTTGCCGATGGGCAGACCGAACTGGTCGCGGATGCGCGCGTAAGCGCCGGTGACGAAGGTGCTCATCTTGCCGGAAGCCACCGACATCGCAGGCAGGGAGATGCAACGCCCCACCGACAGGCACTCAACCAGCATGCGCCAGCCCTGGCCGGCGAACTCGCGGCCGCCGATGATCCAGTCCAGCGGAATGAACACGTCCTTGCCCCAGGTCGGGCCGTTCATGAAGGCGGCGCCGCCGGGGAAATGACGGCGGCCGATAGCCACGCCCTCGTGTTCGGTGGGCACCAACGCGCAGGTGATGCCCAAGTCCTCTTTATCGCCCAGCAGGTGCTCGGGATCGTACATCTTGAACGCCAGGCCCAGGATGGTGGCTACCGGCGCCAGGGTGATCCAGCGCTTTTCCCAGCTGACGCGCAGGCCGAGCACGTTTTCGAAACGCTCGCCGGTGCGCGGATGGGTGTAAGAGCCGCGGCAGACGATGCCGTAGTCGGGAATGCTGCCGGCGTCCGAGCCCGCGTAAGGGCTGGTCAGCGCAAAGCACGGAATTTCCAGGCCCTTGGCCAGGCGCGGCAGATAGTAGTCCTTCTGCTCCTCGGTGCCGTAGTGCTGCAGCAATTCGCCCGGCCCCAAGGAGTTGGGCACCATCACCGACACCGCGGCGGTGCCGCCGCGGGTGGCGATCTTGGTAACCACCTTGGCGTGGGCGTAATTGGAGAATTCCAGGCCGCCGTAGCGCTTCTTGACGATCATGCCCAGGAAGCCGTTGTCCTTGATGAACTGCCACACTTCCGGCGGCAGGTCCTTCAGCTCGTGGGTGATCTTCCAGTCGTCGATCATCGCGCACAGCTGCTCGGTGGGGCCGTCGATGAAGGCCTGCTCTTCCGGCGTCAGCTTGGGATCGGGGAAGGACAGCAGACGGTTCCAGTCCGGCTTGCCGGAAAACAGGTCGCGATCCCACCACACCGTGCCGGCGTTGATGGCTTCCTGCTCGGTCTGGGACATCGCCGGCGTGATTTTCTTGAACACGCCGAATACCGGACCGGTGAACACGGCGCGGCGCAGCGGCGGAAGATTGAGAACCGCGGCGACCACCGCGAAAACAGCCCAGGCCGCCGGCGGCAGCGGGCAATGGAAGACGAACTGGAGCGCGGCGAGCCAGGCGGCAAGCCCCACGGTCCAGGCCAGAACAGGCGCGCGGAAATACGCCAGCGCGCCCAGCAGCACGACCAGAACAACGGCAGATATCATTTTGTTTTACCCTCGTGTTGACCCTTCCATTCCGGCGGCAACAGCAAGGGACGCGACCTGGGATCGGCGCGTCCTGCCCTGCGCTCCGGAATCAGCCTTCCATGGGCGCGACCAGGCCAGCCATGACAAAGGGCACGAGGTATTTGACGATCATGTCCGGATCCCGGGCGCTGACGATCTGACTGCGCGTGAAGATCTTCAGCACGTCGTTGCCCGCGAAGGCATTGAACATGACGCTGAACGCAAGATGCATTCTCCAGGCCAACTGCTCCGTGTCCAGCAAGGGCAAGGCGCGCTGAAACGCGCGACTGTAACGCTGGACGAACACGCTGTACTGCTGGGAGATGGTTTCGCGCAACAGACGATGGTTTTCCACCAAGGTGCGCGACAACAGGCGCACGAACATCGCCCCGCCGCGCGACGGGTCCTTGGACAGCGACAGGCAGGGCCGTATGAACGACAGCACCAGGCCTTCCACTGCGAGTTTCTCCTCCGAGGCCTCCGCCTCCAGCTTGTCCAGTTCCGCTAGGCAGTCCGCTATCAACGGGGCCAGCCTGCGCATGAACACGGACTCGAACAACGCGTCCTTGGAGCCAAAGTGGTAATTCACCGCGGCCAGGTTTACCTCGGCTTGCTGGGTGATCATGCGCAGCGAGGTCGCTTCGAAACCGTGCTCCACAAACAAGCGTTCTGCAACGTCCAGAATGCGGGTGGCGGTATCGGGGCGGCTTGCTTCCATGTTCTCCAGTGCCTTTTTTGTATTTGCTGGTTTTATGGTCTTGCTCATTTCAGCTTTCGAACAAGCGTTTCAAACTTACGTTTTAATTTGATGAATGTCAAGACATGTCTCGACAGCGCTCGGGCCAAACTCTCAGGGCGGCAACAAAAGCGGCAGTCTTGATTTTAGACTGCCGTTTGAATGAAACACATGTTGAAAGCGTTTAGTCAAGGCCGCGCGCCAAATCCCGCTTCAGGTCCTCGACATGCTCCAAGCCCACCGCCACCCGCAACAGGCCTTCCACGATGCCGGCCTTGGCCCTGGCTTCCGGCGTGATGCGGGCGTGGGTGGTGGACGCCGGATGGGTGATGGTGGATTTGACGTCACCCAGATTGGCGGTGCGGGAAATCAGCTGGACCCGGTCCACCACCCGCCAGGCTTCCGCCCTGCCGCCCTTGACTACGAAGGACACCACCGCGCCGCCGCCGTTTTGCTGGCGCAAAGCCAACTCGTATTGCGGATGGCTGGCCAGTCCCGGGTAGAACACCCGCTCCACCGCCGGCTGCGCCTCCAGCCAGCGCGCCAGTTCCAGCGCGTTGGCGCTGTGTTTTTCCATCCGCAAGTGCAGGGTTTCCATGCCGGAGAGCAGCGCCCAGGCGTTGAACGGCGCCAGCGTGGGCCCGGCGGTGCGCACGTGCAGGTAGATCTGCTCGATCAACGCGTCGCCGCCCACCACCGCGCCGCCCATCACCCGGCCGTGCCCGTCCAGGTATTTGGTGGCGGAATGCATCACCAGATCGGCTCCCAGCTTCAAGGGCTGCTGCAAGGCGGGCGAACAGAAGCTGTTGTCCACCACCAGCAAGGCGTCGCGCTGATGCGCGATCTGGGCGATGGCGGCGATGTCGGCGATTTCCGTCAGGGGATTGGACGGCGTCTCCAGAAACAACAAGCGGGTATTGGGCCGCATCCCGTCGCGCCAGGCTTGCAGATCGGTGGCGTCGACGAAGGTGGTTTCCACGCCGAACTTCGCCAGCAGGCCGGCGAACAGATTGGTGGTGGAACCGAACAGGCTCTGCGAGGACAGGATGTGGTCGCCCGCCTTGAGCAGGCTCATCATGATGACCTGGATCGCCGCCATGCCGGTGGCGGTGGCAATGGCGCGCTCGCCGCCCTCCATCAGCGCCAGCCGCTGCTGAAAGGCGGCGACGGTGGGATTGGTGAAGCGGGAATAGGTGTAGCCGTCCAGTTCGCCCAGGAACATGGCCGCGGCCTGTTCCGCCGAATCGTAGGTGAAGCTGGAAGTCAGATGCAGGCTTTGGCTGTGTTCGCGATATTCGCTGATTTCGCGGCCGCCGCGGATTGCCTGGGTTTCCGGGTGCCAACAGGCTTGTTCGGTATTGTCGGATGCCATTGGAGAGTCTCTGCGGGTGCTTCTAAGGATAAGACCAGCGGCCATATTGCCTGAAAACCCGCCGTTTGCTAAATGCCTGCCGGGCATAAAGCCGCCGGCGCGGCGGCATTAGCGCCCGCTCAAAGCCCCGCGAGCAAAAACGAGACAAGGCGAAAACCACGGAGAAAGCGGGATGCTCAACGGGCACATGGGCGCCCTCTTATTCGATCAGCAGCATGTGGGCGCGCACCCAGTCGCGATCCGCCGCCTCGAAGTGCCACCATTCGGTGGCGATGCCGCTGAAGCCGGCCTGGCTCATGCAATGGCGCAGCAGCAGGCGATTGGCCAGCTGCGCCTCGCCCAGCCTCCCGGCCTGCCGCAGTTCCGTCTCTCGCTGCGGCTGCGCCAGCTCGGTGAAGTCGTCGAAGCCGGTGCCCATGTCCAGCTCGCGCCCGCCGTCGTCCTCCACGCTCAGGTCCACCGCCATGCCGAAGCTGTGAATCGAGCCGCGCGCCGGATCGGCGACGTAGATGCGCTGCGGGGTGTCCTTGACGATGTCCCACAACACCCGCTGCACCCTTCCCGGCCGCAGCGCGTCGAACACCAGCAGACTGAAACCGGGCCGCTGCCGGCGCAGCTCGCGCGCGGCCATGGCCAGGCGCTCGGCGGCGCGGCGGTGCAACAACGCCGGCGCAGCGTCGCCGTACAGATTGCGTCCCACGAAATTATTGGCGCAGGCATAGCGCAGGTCCAGTTTCACCCCGTCTAGATCCGCTATCGACAAATACTCCGGATGCGCCACCAACTCCTCCACGCCTATGACCGCTTTCATGCTCGCCCCGCTCCCTTCCTTCATACTTCGGCCATCTCCCGCGCCAGCCGCTCGGCGCTGCCCAAGGCCAAGGTAAAGCCCAAGGCGCCGTGTCCAAGGTTCAGCCAGAGATTGGCCGGCCCTCCGCGCGCGCGTCCTATCACGGGCACGCCGTCCGGCGTGGCCGGCCTTAAGCCGGCCCATTCCGCCGCCTGTTCCAAGCGGCCCGCCCGCGGCCAGTCCCGCTCCACTTGCCTGCGCAAGCCGGCCACGCGCCGCGGATCCGGGCTTTCATCGTAGCCGACCAGGTCCGCCGCCGCGGCGACCCGCAGCCGTCCGCCTATCGGCGCGTACAAGGTCTTGCGCTCGAAATCGGTGACGCTGAGGATCGGCGCGCAGTCTCCCGCCGGCATGTCCAGGCTGTATCCCTTCAAGGGGTAGAGCGACAGCCGCAGGCCCAGCTTGCGCGCCAGCGCCGCGCCGCCGACGCCGGCGGCCAGCACCAGATGCCGGCAAGACAAAGCCTCTCCGGGCAGCAAGACTTGCCGCACCCGCCCCTGGGCCAGCTCGAAACCGCCAACGTCCTCGCCGAAGCGGAACTCCACGTCCAGGCCCTCGTCGAGCATCCTCCGCTGCAGGGCAAGGCAGAACAGCCGGCAGTCCGCCACCTCCTCGTCCGGCGTGTGCACCCCGCCGGCCAGCGGCCCGCTCAGCCCGCTCAAGGCCGGCTCCAGTTCGCGGCAGCCGTCCGCGTCCAGCAAGCGCTGGCGCGCGCCCAGTTCGCTCAAGACCGCCGCGCCCCGGCGCGCATGCTCCAGCGCCGCCGCGCCGCGGTACAGCACCAGCTTGCCGTTGCGCCGCCAGTCAAAGCCGTCCAGTCCCTCCGCGCGCAAGCCTTCCAGCAAGAGCCGGCTGTCTTGCGCCAAACGCCACAGCTGGGCGGCGCCGGCGCGATGGGCTTCGCCGTTGCAGGCGCGGTAAAAACGCCACAGCCAGCGCCATTGGTCGGCGTCCCAACGCAGGCTCAAGCGCATAGGCGCGTCAGCGCTCAGCAGCCAGGCCAGCGCCTTGGCCGGCACCCCGGCGTCGGCCAGCGGCGCGACATAGCTGTAGCTTAGCTGGCCGCCGTTGGCGTGGCTGGCGCCGGCCGCCGCTTCTGCGCGCCGCTCCAGCACCGTGACCGACCAGCCCGCCCGCGCCAGCCGCCACGCGCTGCACAGACCGATCACGCCGGCGCCGACGACGATCACCCTCGATCCCTTCATCTCCGCCCCCTCGCAAAGTCCGCCAAACCGCGAGGTCGGCGTCCGCTTTCGGGAACCATTTGCCAAGACCTTGGACCGACAGCGGTGTATGACGGACAATTCGCTCGCCGCGAACAAGAACTCAGGATAGCGTAAATGACAAAATCGATCCTCTCCCTTTCCCTGCTGCTGGCCGGCGCCTTGCCCGCCGCCGCGCTGGCGGCCAAGCCGCTGGTCTTTTGCGCGGAAGCCGCACCGGAAGGCTTCGACCCCGCGATGTGGGACACCGCCTCCACCTACAACATCGTCAAGCCCGTCTTCCAGGGGCTGACCGAATTCAAGCGCGGCGGCGTGGCGCTGCGCCCGGGGCTGGCGGAAAGCTGGAGCGTGTCGGCGAACGGACTGGAGTACACCTTCAAGCTGCGCCGCGGCGTCAAATTCCATCAAACCGATTACTTCAAGCCCAGCCGCGACTTCTCCGCCGACGACGTGGTCTTCACCGTCAATCGCTGGATCCAGCCCGACCTGCCGTTCAACCAGGCCTTCAAGACCCCGCTGACCGGCCCGGACGGTTACGGCCTGGTCAAGCTGATAGCCTCGGTGCAGAAGCTGGACCCGCACACCGTCAAGATCCGGCTGAAGGAGCGCAACGCCACCTTCCTGACCTTCTTCGCGATGGGCTTCGCCGGCATGCAGTCGGCGGAGTACGCCCAACAGTTGCTGCAGGCCGGCAAGCCCGCCCAGATCAATCTGCTGCCCATAGGCACCGGTCCCTACCGCTTCAAGAGCTACGCCAAGGACTCGACCGTGCGTTACGAGGCCAATCCCGAATACTGGGGCCCGCAGCAGAAAACCCGCAGCCTGATCTTCGCCATCGTCACCGACCCGCAAGTGCGCATCCAGAAACTGAAAGCGAATGAATGCCAGGTGGCCGCCGCGGTGCGCGAATCCGATCTGGACGCCCTGAGCACAGATAAGAACATCAAGATCGCCGCCACCGGCGCCAGCAACATTTCCTATCTGGCCTACAATCTGAAGCGGCCGCAATTCGCCAAGCGCGAAGCGCGCGTGGCGCTGGACATCGCCATCAACCGCGACGCCCTGTTCAAGGCGATGTTCCCCAAGGGCGGCGCCACCCAGGCGGTCAATCCCTATCCGCCGTCCACCTGGAGCTGGAACCCCAAAACCCGAAACGAATACAATCCGGTCAAAGCCAAGGCGCTGCTGGCTCAGGCGGGCTATCCCAACGGCTTCACCGTCGATCTGTGGGCGCTGCCGGTGCAGCGCCCCACCAATCCCAACGGCAAGCTGATGGCGCAAATGATCCAGCAGGACTGGGCCAAGATCGGCGTCAAGGCCAATATCCGCTCCTACGAATGGGGCGAATACCTGAAGCGCGCCGCCGCCGGCGAACACGACGTCTACATGTCCGGCCTGACCAGCAACTCCGGCGATCCGGACGACTTCCTGTGGAACGCCCTGTCCTGCAGCGTCAGCAAGGGCGGCCAACGCTTCTGCAATCAGGAGTTCGACCAGCTGCTGCTGCTCGGCCGGCAAGCCACCGAGCAGAAGCAGCGCGCCCAGTACTATTTGAAAGCCCAGGAGATTTTCAAATACGAGCGCCCCTGGATCACCATCGCCCATTCGCGCATTTACATTCCGCTGCGCAACAATGTGCAGGGCTTCGTGATGAACCCCAACGGCTCTTTCGACTTCGAGGACGTATGGCTCAAATAAACCCGGCCTGGCCGACCCATTTCGCCAGCCACCGTTATCAGGGCTTGCGGGCCGGCCCGCGCCTGATCGTCACCGGCGCCGTGCACGGCAACGAGGGCTGCGGCACGCTGGCCATCCGCCGCCTGATGGCCGAGCTGGAACAAGGCGCGCTGGCGCTCTGCGCCGGTCGGCTGACCCTGGTTCCGGTGGTCAACCCGCTGGCTTTCCAGCTGGGCCAGCGCGGCGGCGAGCGCAATCTGAACCGCAATCTCGCGCCCCGCGACGCGCCGGGCGATTTCGAAGACCATGTCGCCAACTGGCTGTGCCCCTTGCTGGCGGAGCACGAGGTCTTGCTGGACCTGCACTCCTTCCAGTCCCAGGGCCAGCCCTTCGTGTTTCTCGGCCCGCGCGACAACGCCGGCGAACTCGAACCCTTCGCCCTGGCCGCGCGGGAAGAGGCGCTGGCGCAGCGGCTGGGCGTGTCCCGCGTCGTGGACGGCTGGCTGTCCACTTACGCGCTGGGCGTCAGCCGCCGCGACAAGACCGCCGGCGGCGACGCCCGCTACGGCGTCGGCACCACCGAGTACATGCGCCGGCAAGGCGGCTGGGCGCTGACGCTGGAATGCGGCCAACACGGCGACCCGGCCGCGCCGCGCGTCGCCTACCAGGCCGTCGTCAACACGCTGGCCCACCTGGGCATGATAGACGCGCCGCCGCCCGCCCCCGGCCCGCTGGAGGCGCTCAGCCTGTACGAGGTGGTGGACAAGCTGGACGACGGCGACCGCTTCGCCCGCGACTGGGCCAGCTTCGACCCGGTGAGCCGCGGCGAAACGATAGGCTGGCGCGCCGACGGCAGCCCGGTGACGGCGCTGGACGACGGCCGCGTCGTCTTTCCCAACCCCCAGTCGCCAAGCGGCCAGGAATGGTTCTATCTGGCCCGCCCCTCCACCCGGTTTTAAACCCGCCCTCCTTGCTCCGGGCCGCGTTCCAGCGGCTCGGTAATTTCACTTAAGTATTTGTTTTTCATAAAAACAGTCCTTAAGAACAGTCCGCCCCCGCCCCCAACTGCTACACCGATAAATACTGCCTGGCTTCGGCCGGCAGCCCTTTGCGGTCGGCCCGTTGCCGTCCGCCATTCCGTCAATCCGCGCGAAGAACGTGTTTACGATCTCGCGAGCCAAGGCGAAAACAAGCGAAAAAGCGGAGTGTACATACGGTACATGAGCATTTTGAGTTTGTTTTTAACGCGGTATCGCCGACGCACAGCAGATCGTAAACAGGTTCCAAGGAACAGGTCGACTCATGAGCCATCTTCCCACGCATCAAACGCTGCCCTATGGCGTAGCCATTCACCAAGCGATTGCCGAAGGCAATCTGGCGCAGATGAAAACCCTGCTGGAACAAGGCGAACAGCATTTGCGCCAATACGGCGACCTGCACGCCGCCGTCGATCAGCTGAAGCAGGAAATTTCCCGCCTGGAACGGCGCTAAGAAGCGATTCAACGTCTGCCGCGCGTCGTGACAGCAGCACGGTGAGCACACCTCAGAAATGCTGATGTAGCGCTTGCACATCCGCTTTCTCAGCTGTTTTCGCCTTGCCTCCTTCCTACTCGCGAGACTTTGAACAGCCTCCAGGCCCCTGAACACCCGCCCCGCTCCAGCGGCATCTCGGGCCGAAACGGCTCGCCGCCTGGACATCACTTAATCATCCGGAGGATTTATGTCAGACACCGCGCAAACCGACATCGGCTTGTTTCCCGTCAGCTACCTCATCGGCAACGATCTGGCAGGCGCTCCGACGCTGCTCTTGAACCTGCTGGTGGCGCCCCCCACCCACTCGGTGACCGGCAGCGCCCACATCGTCAACCAAAGCCTCCACCCGCCGCTGAACCTGCACTCCCATGTTCACGGCCAATACGCCTACCTGGGCGTGGTGCCGACCAACGAGGGCCGCATTCTGATCTCCGCCCAAGGCCACAACGGCAACACCACCAACTTCAAATTGCACCTGGTGCTCAGCCACGACTGGAAAAAGGGCATCGCCAATTACAGCTATCTCGACGGCTCCAAATGGGTGGAAGTGGACAATGTGCCGGCCAAGCTGAACCCGGAACTGAAATCCCGCTATTTCCCGCTGCCGCTGGAACCCGGCCCGGTGATCCTGCCCAATCCGCCCATCATGGCCTTGTACGGCGTGCCGATCCAAAGCGCCATCGCCAGCGGCGACCTGGCCCATATGAAAACCCTGGCCGCTTACGCCAAACAGCAGCTGGACGCCCAGCCGCAACTGCGCAAGGAACTGGATGCGCTGAAGGCGGAAATCACCAAGCTGGACCGCAAATAAACAGGCGCGCGCGCCGATTCCTTCCCATTCGTCAAGGAGTGCTCCATGTCAGCAACAGGATTGTTCCATGTCCGTTACCTCATCTCCCAACCGGTGCTGGGCGCGCCGGTCCTGACCCTGGATTTGCTGGTCGACACGCCGCAGAAAAAGATCAGCGGCCACGCCAGCATCACCCAGAGCGTCAATCCGCCGCTGCGGTTCCAGGCCAATGTCTGGGGACACTACAGCCAGGCCAAGCTGGATCCGTCGGCCGAGCACCACATCGTGCTGTCGCTGGACGGCAGCCCCAGTTCGCCCAATAGCCAGATCGCCGAAACCTTCCACCTGCAAGGCATCCTCGATCAGGACTGGCAGGACGGCCACGCCAGCTATCGCTTCTTCTACCAGGACGCCTGGCACACCGTCGCTCACGCCATCGTCACCGAGGCGCCGGCCCTGCACCCGGAGCAGCGCTCCGGCAGCAAGCCCTACCCGCACCCCATCCCGCTATACGCCGCCGCGCTGCAGCAGTCGCGCGCCAGCGACAATCTGGCGCAGATGAAGTCGCTGGCCGGCCAGGCGGAAGAGCAGCTGAAGCAGCACGACAATATCGAAGCCGCGCTGAAACAGCTGCATGCTGAAATCGCCCGCCTTGAAGGCAGGCATTGACCGACGCCGCGTAGTCAGTCCGGGAGCGCCCTTCGGGCGCTCCTCGTCCCTTTTCAAGGACCCGCCCATGCTCGATGACCGCCCCGCCGTCCGCCCGGCCCGCTATCTGGACGACGAAGACTTCAAGCGCTACGTCCCGGTGCACGTGGTTTGGGAAATCACGCTGGCCTGCGACCTGAAATGCCTGCACTGCGGCTCCCGCGCCGGCCATCGCCGCCCCAACGAACTGTCCACCGCCGAATGCCTGGAGGTGATAGACGCGCTGGCGGCGCTGGGCACCCGCGAGATCACCCTGATCGGCGGCGAAGCCTATCTGCGCAAGGACTGGACCCAGTTGATCCGCGCCATCCGCGGCCACGGCATGTATTGCGCGATCCAGACCGGCGGCCGCAATCTGAACCCTGCCCGGCTGCAACAGGCGATAGACGCGGGCCTCAACGGCGTCGGCGTGTCGCTGGACGGTCTGCCCCCCCTGCACGACAAGGTGCGCAATGTGCCGGGCGCTTTCGACAAGGCGGTGGACGCCTTGCGCCGCGCCAAGGCGGCCGGCCTCGCCGTCAGCGTCAACACCCAGATAGGCGCGGCCACCATGCCTGACTTGCCGGCGCTGATGGACCAGATCATCGAACTGGGCGCCACCCACTGGCAGATCCAGCTGACGGTGGCGATGGGCAACGCGGTGGACCACGACGAGCTGCTGCTGCAGCCCTACCAGCTGCTGGAGCTGATGCCCTTGCTGGCCCGGCTTTACCGCGAGGGCGTGGAGCGCGGCCTGCTGATGAACGTGGGCAACAATATCGGTTATTACGGTCCCTACGAGCGGCTGTGGCGCGGCTTCGGCGACGAGCGGGTACACTGGAGCGGCTGCGCCGCCGGCCAGACCGTGCTGGCGCTGGAGGCGGACGGCACCGTCAAGGGCTGTCCCTCGCTGGCCACCGTCGGCTTTTCCGGCGGCAATGTGCGCGACATGAGCCTGGACGACATCTGGCACCATAGCGAGGGCATCCATTTCGGCCGCCTGCGCTCGGTGGACGATCTGTGGGGCTATTGCCGAAGCTGCTACTACAACGACGTCTGCCGCGGCGGCTGCACCTGGACCTCTCACTCGCTGCTGGGCAAGCCCGGCAACAACCCCTACTGCCATTACCGCGCGCTGGAGCTGGAAAAACAGGGCCTGCGCGAACGCATCGTCAAACTGCAGGACGCCGCGCCGGCCTCCTTCGCCGTCGGACGCTTCGACCTGATCACCGAGGACATCGCCAGCGGCCAGGAGATCAGCCGCGTCAGCCGCAGCGGCCAGGTGATAGCCCTGAGCTGGAAGAACAAGGGCAAGGCCGCGCCGCGCGAAGGCCGGCCGCCGACCAAGCTGGCGCTGTGCCGGCAGTGCCAGCAATACATCCACCCCGACGAAACCTGTTGCCCGCACTGCGCGGCCGACATCGCCGCCGCCGACCGCGACTACCAGCTGGAACAGGCCAGACGCCAGCAGGTGATCGACAATCTGCGCCGCTTGCTGGGCTTGCCGGCGGACTAGCGCGCGCCGCGCCGGCGCCCAAGCGCGGTTTTATGCCAAAAAACTTGGCGCGGCCGCCACGGCCATCCACTGGCCATAGCTCATTTGACGGAAATCGGTCTACAATCGCGGCTTGCCCTGCCTGATCACGCCGCCTTGGGAGCCCGATGCCCGCATGACCTGTTTCGCGCCGTTCGCCCCGTCCACGGAAGCCGCCGCTCCCGTTCCCGCCTTGCCGGGCCCGCGCCATGAGCGATAAGCCGCGCCGCCCGTCGCTGCAGGACATCGCCGACCGGGTAGGCACCTCCAAGATGACGGTCAGCCGCTATCTGCGCAACGCCAGCCTGGTGTCGGACGCCACCGGCCAGCGCATCGCCGGCGCGATGGAGCAATTGGGCTATATCCCGAACCGGGTGCCGGACCTGCTGGCCCGCGCCAAGAGCCGCGCCATCGGCGTGCTGTTGCCGTCGATGTCCAACCAGGTGTTCTCCAGCCTGGTTCACGGCGTCGAATCCATGACCCGCGAGGCCGGCTACCATACGCTGTACGGCCATTACTGCTACGACGTCGAACAGGAAACCCGGCAAGTGGAGCAGCTGCTGTCCTTCCAGGTGGACGGACTGATCCTGTGCGAAACCGTCCACTCCGAACGCACCTTGCGCATGTTGCAGGTGGCGGCGATTCCGGTGGTGGAGGTGATGGAGCTGCCGTCCCAGCCCATAGACCTGGCCGTGGGCCTGGACCATCAGGCCGCCGCCGAGGACATGACCCGGGCGATGATCGCGCGCGGCAAGCGGCGCATCGCCTACCTGGCAGCCCGCCTCGACCGCCGCACCCGGCTGCGCGCCGCCGGCTACCGCTCGGCGATGGAGCAAGCCGGGCTGCTGCCGATGGAAATACAGACCGAGCAGCA
The DNA here is from genome assembly GCF_001043705.1 of Chromobacterium sp. LK11. Taxonomy (NCBI): domain Bacteria; kingdom Pseudomonadati; phylum Pseudomonadota; class Betaproteobacteria; order Neisseriales; family Chromobacteriaceae; genus Chromobacterium; species Chromobacterium sp. LK11. The sequence continues at coordinate 462 of NZ_LDUR01000019.1, read as the reverse complement.
TTCCAGCTTTCAGCTGGGCGGCGAAATGCTGCGCCAGGCCCTGGCCGCCGCGCCGGACCTGGACGGCGTGTTCTGCACCAACGACGACATCGCCGCCGGCGCCTTGCTGGAGGCCCAGGCCATGGGCATGGCGGTGCCGCAACGCATCGCCGTCGCCGGCTTCAACGCGCTGGACATCGGCGCCGCGCTGCATCCGCGACTGGCCAGCGTGGCCACTCCGCGCGAAGAGATCGGCCGGCTGGCGGCGCAACGCTTGCTCGGCCGCATCCACGGCCAGCGTTACGCCGATCCGGTCGTAGACCTGGGCTATACCCTGAGCCTGGGCGGCAGCGTCTAAGAACCTGTTTACGATCTGCTGCGCTGCGGCGATACGGCGTTAAAAACCGCTTCGAAATGCTCATGTACCACTCGTACATTCCGCTTCCTCAGCGGTTTTCGCCTTGTCTCGCTCTTGCTCGCGAG
>NZ_LDUR01000018.1:0-29930 GCF_001043705.1 Chromobacterium sp. LK11 | reverse complement strand
ATGAAACATCAACTCAGGCTTCTTTTAGTTTGTACAAGTTTATGTCTGGTGGCCATAGCGAGGTGGTCCCACGCCTTCCCATCCCGAACAGGACCGTGAAACGCCTTAGCGCCGATGATAGTGTGGCATTCGCCATGTGAAAGTAGGACACCGCCAGACGCCCCATTGCGAAGCCCAGCTCATACGAGCTGGGCTTTACGCATTGCGCTGGCGCCGCCGGAACAAAGAAGCCTCCCCATGGGAGGCTTTGTTGCGTCCGCGGCTCTTAGAACCTGTTTACGATCTCGCGAGCTATGGCGAGACAAGGCGAAAATGGCTGAGAAAGCGGAATGTACACGTGGTACATGAGCATTTCGAAGACGTTTTCAACGCTGTATCGCCGACGCGCAGCAGATCGTAAACAGGTTCTTAGAATTAGAAGTCCAGGCGCATCACCAGGCGTGGATCGTTGTCGCCGAAGTAATGAGGCTGATGCTCGACAACGACAAAGCCAAGCTGCTGGTACAGCCTGGCCGCGGAGTTGTCGGGGTGAACCGTCAGCTTGGCGTGGCTGGCCTGGCGAGTCCGCAGCGCCTGCAGCAAGGCTTGCAGCAGCTGCTTGCCTACGCCTTGTCCGCGGCAATGCTGGTGGACCGCCAGCGACATGATCCAGAATTCGCCTGGCCCGCTGCCCGGCGCGCCGATGATGTAGCCGCCCAGCTCGCCGTCTTGCGCGCCCGGCGCGACGAAGAACAGGTCCGGCCACAGGTCATGGGCCTGGCGGAAGAAAAAGTCCGGATAGACGTGGTGGCCGAATACCGCTTGCTCGATCTGGAAGACCGGGGCGACGTCTTGGAGTTGCGCCGGGCGTGCCGTCATCTGAAAACATCCTTTTGCTGTGGTGCGTTTGAGCGGGGAAGCCTACTGCAATGTCCGGCGCTTGCAAAGCGCGGGCATGAAAAAAGCCGCGCTGGGCGCGGCTTGGCGGGAGCGTGGCGGCTCACCACATCACTTTGACCTTGTCGTTGCCCAGCCAGTCCTGCAGCGCCAGCAACAAGCCGTCGTCCAAGCGCACGCCCCAGGGCGGCGGCAGCATCAGGTCGCCGCTGGCCGCGCCGTTGTTGTAATGGATGCGCACCGGGCAGCCGGCGTCTTCGCTGCGGAAGGGGTGCAGCTGGGCCTTGAGCTTGCTGACGTCCACCTTGCCGGCCAGCTTCAGCGACAGGCTGCGGGCGTAGCGGCTGCGCGCCTCGCCCAACTCGTAGACCTTGTCGGCGATGATGCGCAGGCCGCCGGAGAAGTTGTCCTCGCTGACCTTGCCTTCTATCACCAGCACCACGTCGTCTTTCAGCCGGCTGCGGTTGGCTTCGAAGCTTTCCGCGAACAGGCTGACTTCCAGCTTGGTGCTGCCGTCGTCCAGCTGGACGAAGGCCATTTTGCCGCGATTGCCCACCTTGACGCGGATGCCGGTGACGAAGCCGGCCAGCAGCTGCGGCTCCTTGCGCGGGCTGAGCCGGGACAGCGGGGTCTTGATGAAGCCGCGAATTTCCTTGGCGTAGGCGGCGAAGGGGTGGCCGGACAGATAGAAGCCGATGGCCAGTTTTTCCTCCGCCAGTTTGACCGCGTCGCTCCACGGCTTGATCTCGACCATTTCCACGCTGGGGGCGACGTCGTCGCCGAACATGTCGAACAGGCCGCCTTGATTGGCGTTGGCGTGTTCCTGCTCGGCGGCGTTCATCGCCAGGCCGACGTTGCCGAACAGCTTGGCCCGGTTGGGCTCGAGGCTGTCGAAAGCGCCGGCGCGGATCAGCGCTTCGATCACGCGCTTGTTGACGATTTTCTTGTCGGTGCGGCGGCAGAAGTCGAACAGGTCCTTGAAGGCTCCGGATTCGGCGCGCACCGCGACGATGTGGTCGACGGCGGCTTCGCCGGTGCCCTTGATCGCGCCCAGGGCGTAGCGGATATGCTTGCGGTCCACCGGCACGAAGCGGTAGTAGCTCTGGTTGACGTCCGGCGGCAGGAAGACCAGGCCGTTTTTACCGTCCACGCTGTCGTCGTAGAACACCTTGAGCTGGTCGGTGTTGTCCAATTCCGAAGACATGGTGGCCGCCATGAAGGCCGCGGTGTGGTGGGCCTTGAGCCAGGCGGTCTGATAGGAGACCACGGCGTAGGCGGCGGTGTGCGACTTGTTGAAGCCGTACTCGGCGAACTTGGCCATCAGGTCGAACAGCATTTCGGCGAGCTTGGGGTCGTAGCCCTTGGTGGCTGCGCCCTGGGCGATCTTGCCGCGGTGCTCGGCCATTTCCTCAGGCTTCTTCTTGCCCATCGCCCGGCGCAGCATGTCGGCGCCGCCCAGGGTGTAGCCGCCGATGATCTGCGAGATCTGCATCACCTGTTCCTGGTAGACGATCACGCCGTAGGTCGGGTCCAGGCAGGCCTGCAGGTCCGGGTGGTAGTAGTCGACTTCCTGTTTGCCGGCCTTGCGCAGGATGAAGTCGTCCACCATGCCGGAGCCGAGCGGGCCCGGACGATACAGGGCCAGCACAGCGATGATGTCTTCGAAACGGTCGGGCTTCAGCTTTTCCAGCAGCCGTTTCATACCGTCCGATTCAAGCTGGAATACGGCGGTGGTGTTGGCCTGTTGCAGCACCTTGTAGGCCGCGGAGTCGGTGAACTCTAGCAGGTTGAGGTCGGTGTCGAAGCTGGGGTCCAGGTCTTTGATGTAGCTGACCGCCAGTTCGATAATCGTCAGGTTGCGCAGGCCGAGGAAGTCGAACTTCACCAGGCCCACTTTTTCCACGTCGTCCTTGTCCAGCATCGACACCGGCACCGAACCGTCGCCGCTGGCCTGATACATCGGGCAGAAGTCGGTGATCTTGCCCGGCGCGATCAAGACGCCGCCGGCGTGCATGCCGATGTTCCGGGTCAGGCCTTCCAGTTTCTTGGCCAGTTCCCACAGCTCGCGCAGCTCTTCCTCGTTTTCCAGCCGCTCGCGCAGTATCGGCTCCATTTCCACCGCGTCGTCCAGCGAGTACTGCTTGCCGGGCGCGGCGGGAATCAGTTTGGAGATGCCGTCGCAGAACATATACGGCAGGTCCAGCACCCGGCCGACGTCGCGCACCACGGCTTTGGCCGCCATGGTGCCGAAGGTGGCGATCTGCGACACCGCCTCGGCGCCGTATTTCTGGCGCACGTATTCGATCACGCGATAGCGGTTGTCCTGGCAGAAGTCGATGTCGAAGTCGGGCATCGATACCCGCTCGGGGTTGAGGAAGCGCTCGAACAGCAGCGCGTAGGCCAGCGGGTCGATATCGGTAATGCCGATGCTGTAAGCCACCAGCGAGCCGGCGCCGGAGCCGCGGCCCGGGCCCACCGGGCAGCCGTTGTTCTTGGCCCAGTTGATAAAGTCCGCCACGATCAGGAAGTAGCCGGGGAAGCCCATCTGGATGATGGTGTCGCACTCGATCTTCAGGCGCTCGTCGTAGGGCTGCCGCTCCTGGGCGCGCGTTTCCGGGTCGGGATAGAGTTTGGCCAGCCGTTCCTCCAGGCCTTCCTGGGACAGGTGCACCAGGTAGTCGTCCAGCGTCATGCCGTCCGGAGTGGGGAACTGCGGCAGGTAGTTCTTGCCCAGCTGCACGCTGATATTGCAGCGGCGGGCGATTTCCACCGAATTTTCCAGCGCTTCGGGAATATCGGCGAAGCGCTCCAGCATCTGTTCGGTGGACAGGAAGTATTGGTTCGCCTCGAAGCTGCGCGGCCGGCGCTTGTCGCCCAGGGTGAAGCCTTCGGCAATGCAGACGCGGGCCTCGTGGGCCTTGAAGTCGTCCGGATCCATGAACTGGATAGGGTGGGTGGCCACCACCGGCAGGCCGGTCTCGCCGGCCAGCCACAGCGAGGCTTGCAGCGCGTGCTCCACCTGCGGATTGTCCAGGCGTTGCAGCTCCAGATAGAAGCTGTCCGGGAAGCAGCGTTCCCAATATTCGGCGCGGCGGCGCGCTTCGTCGCGCTGGCCCATCAGCAAGGCCTGGCCCACGTCGCCCAGGTGGGCGCCGGACAGGCAGATCAGGCCGCTGTTGTCGCCGTTTTCCAGCCAGGCGCGCTTGAGTTCGGCGCGGCCGCGGTACTGGTTGTGGGTGTAGGCGTCGGCCAGCAGTTCGCACAAGCGCCCGTAGCCCTGGCGGTTCTTGACCGTCAGCATCAGACGGTAGGGCTTGTCGCGGTCTTCCTCGTTTTCCAGCCAGACATCGCAGGACACGATGGGCTTGACGCCTTTGTCCCGGCAGCCCTTGTAGAACTTGACCATGCCGAAGATGTTCATCAGATCGGACATGCCCACCGCGGGCATATTGTCCTGGATGGCGCGCTTGATGGCGTCATCCAGGCGCACGATGCCGTCGGTGATGGAGAATTCCGAATGGAGGCGCAGATGGATAAAACGAGGTGAGTTCATCGCGCCATTTTACCTGCCGAGCGGTTGCGACACCATCGCCGGGCGCATTTGGCGGCACTAGTATTTTGTTGCTTTGCAGCATTAGAATGATGGCATCAAGGAGGAATCGATATGGACTGCGACATCAAGACCTTGCCGCCGGAGGCGGTCTACCCCTTGCTGGTGGGCAGCGTGCAGCCCCGGCCCATTGCCTGGGTCAGCACTCAGGATTTGCTGGGCGTGGCCAATCTGGCGCCGTTTTCCTTCTTTACCGTGGCCAGCGTGAAGCCGCCGGTGCTGGCGCTGAGCATTCTGACGCCGGCCGGCGGCGGCGAGAAGGATACCCTGGCCAATATTCGCGCCACCGGCGAGTTTGTGGTCAATGTGGTGCCCGAGCATTTGGCGGAGGCGATGAACCTCAGCTGCGGCCCTTATGCGCCGGAGGTGGACGAGTTCGATCTGGCCGGCGTGGGCAAGGCCCGCAGCCGGCAGGTGAGGGCGCCGGGCGTGGAGCAGGCGCCGCTGCGTTTCGAGTGCGTGCTGAACCAGTGCCTGGCCTTGGGCGACGGCGCGGGGGCCGGCAATCTGGTGCTGGGGGAGGTGCGCCACGTGCATGTGGCGGACGAGGCCTGGCGCGACGGCCGCGTGGCGAGCAAGGCGCTGGCCTTGGTGGGCAAGCTGGGCGGCGACGAGTTCAGCCGCGCGGAAGCCGCTTTCAGTTTGCGGCGGCCCGGAGCGTGACGGCGCGGTGGCTCTGGTCGACCAGCTCGTCCAGCAGCGCGTAGCGGCGCTGATATTCCGCGCGCTTCTTGCTGGCGATTTCGGTCAGCGGCTTGCGCGGCAGTTGCAGCGGCAGGCTGAAGAAGCGTTTGCAAGCGGTGGGCTGGGCGTCGAAGGTGTCCCAGAAACTGTCGTAATCGGCGAAGAACTGGCGACGATAGCGCCAGGAACTGTAGATGTGCTGCCACTTGCTGACCGCCAGCACCTGGCTGGCGCCGATTTCCCGGGCCAGCGCGACCAAGGCTTCCACCGCCAGACGTTTGGGAAACAGCCCGTGGCTTTGCTTGGTCAACTGGTGGACGGCGTCGGCACCATGAGGTTTGCGCGGGCCTTGCAAGCCGCCGATGATGATGGCGGTTTCGCCCTGGCGGCGGGTGATGGTGAAGGTCAGCGTGGCGATGGCGATCCGCTCTTCCGAGCAGATTTGCAAGGACAGCTCGCCTTCCTTGTCGAAGCTGTGGCGGTGCGTCAGCAGCGCCGTGATCGCGGCCTCGTTTTTGCCCTGCAGTTCGGCCAGCGTCAGGCCGGCGTCGCTGAGCAGGCTGCGGTAGGCGGCGGGGGACACCCGTTCCGCCAGCGCCTGATAGTGCTCGCGCAGGGCCGCCAGCTTGCCGCTCGGGCCAAGCGAGCGGTAGAGATAAGGACGGTGCAGCTTGCAGGCCAGCCGCGGGTTGGCCTGAAGATGGCGGCGCAGCGCGGGTTGACCCCAGCTGTCCAGCCAGCGCAGCGTCCAGGGCAAGGTCAACAGTCCGCGCAGCGCGAATTTGCAGCGGTTCTTCCCCTCGTCGAATCCGTCCTCGCGGGAGAAGCGCCCGCTGGCAAGGGACCAGAACAAATCCACCGCGTTCAGCGCCGACATACCATAACCTCAAGAAAAAAAGGGTTAAGGCTACGTTATCGCGGCGCTGTGATTGTTAAGGAATATTGGGCAAATTGTGACGAATTGTGACAATTTCGTTGGAAATTGATTCCGTTGTAATTATTTATTGGCCTTCAACAGCTGGCCCAGCGGTTGCTCCAGCCGGTAAAGGCGGAAGCGCTCCTTGGGGTCTCCCGGGCGCTGAAAACTTTCCGCGGGCTTCAGACCGGCCAGGTAGGGCGGCAACTGGTCGTGCAGGGACTGGACCAGCAGCCAGCGGCAGTTTTTGGCCAGCGGCGCGCTTTCCAGCCGCAGCGTGCGGTAGTCGGCGTAGTAGTCCAGCAGCGCGCGTTGCGGCTCGCCCAGGCCGACGCTGGCGACGCACTCGCCCTGTCGGCCGATGTCGGCGAGGACGGGTCGCAGCGGGGCGAAGGTTTCGCGATAGCGCATGCCGTGATCCAGCGCCGGCAGCCACAGCGTGGCCAGGCCGCCCCACAGCAGCACGATGGTCAGGCTCCAGCGCCAGGCGAAGCCAGGGGCGGTGTCGGCCGGGAAGCGTCGCCATAGCCAGATCACGCCGCCGGCGATCAGGCCGAAGGCCAGCCAGGTCCACGGATGCCACTGCGGATGCCAGTCGGTGAACTTGCGGTGCAGCAGATGGCTGGCCCATTGCGCGGGTTCGCCGGTGGAGAGCACCCAGGCGACGACGAGCACCACGGCGCCCAGCGTCAGGCAGAGCAGCAGGCTGAAGCCGGACAAGGCGCGCCAGCCGCGATGGGCGTCGCCGGCGCGCAAGCCGGCGATGGCCAGCAGCGCCAGCGGCAACAGCAAGGGCATCGCGTACAGCTCGCGGGCGTCGCCCGCCAGCGACAAGACCGTCAGCGTCACCAGCCACAGCAAGGCCGGCGCGGCGGGCCAGGCTCGGGTCCATTGCCGGCGGCCGCGCCACAAGCCCCACAGCGCCAGAGGCAACACCGGGATGCCGTACCAGGGCAGGGTGCGGCCATAGAACAGGCGCGGCGCCTTGGGGCCCAGATGGGCGCTGCCGTCGAAACGGCCGAAGTTGTTCACCTTGAACCACAGCTGGAACAAGGCCGGATCGCGCAAGTACAGGCTCAAGCCCCACAGCGCGGCCAGCGGCAGGCCGATCAGCGCGGCCAGCAGCAGGCCGCCGGCGTAACGGCGGTTGCGGTAATCGGGGTGCAGCGGCAGCAGCAAGGCGGTCAGGCCCAGGCAGCCGGGGCCCAGCAGGCCCTTGCTCAAGAAGGCGACGCCGCCGCCCAGGCCCAGCAGCGCACCGCCGAGCAAGGCGCGTCGGCGCAGCAGCACCAGTCCGGCCAGCCCCCAGGCCATGCCGGCCAGCAGGGCGGTGTCGGTGATCATTTGATGGGCGCGCATCGGCAGGCCCAGGCAACCCAGCAGCAGCAAGGCGCCCCAGGCCGCGGCGCGCCGGCCGTACAAGGCGCCGGCGGAGACGGCGGTGCCGGCCAGCGCCAGCGCCATCCAGCCGCCGGCGGCCAGGCGGGCGGCGTCCGGCGCGCTGAGCCAGCCGCCGAACAATTGCATGGTGAAGGCGGCGCTGATGAAGAACAGCGGCGGCTTTTCCATGAAGGGCTCGCCGGCCAGCGTCGGCACGATCCAGTCGCCGGTCTCCGCGACATGGCGCACTAGGCCGAAGGTATAGGCTTCGTCCGGCTTCCAGGGCTCATGGCCTACCAGGCCGGGCAGCAGCCAGGCGACGGCGATAAGCAAGAACAGCCAGACGGGGATGGAAGGCAGGCCGGAATCTGCGGGCTGCGCGGCGTAAGGAGTGGAGAAACGCATGGAGTCCGCGGAAAATTGGTCGTTAATTGTTATGGGAAAGGGGAGGGCGAGCCGTCCCGTTCATCACCTTGAGGCATGGCGACCGCGGGCTTCTGCCAGGAAGATCCGCGGCCGGACGGTAGAGTGTAGCGTTGTTTGCGCGCCAAGCAAACTTGAGCGCGGCCGCGCGGGGGCGGGGGCGGCCTCAGTTGTGCGGCGGGTCTTTCGGCCGCATCGAGTGCAGCGCGGACTTCTGCATTTCCAGGGCTTTGATCTGCATGCTCAGCATGCCCATATTCATGGTCAGCCAGCTTTCCACCACGCGCAATTCGGCCAGCTTGCGGTCTATCTCCTCCTCGCTCATCGGCGGCAGAAACGGCTGCATGCCCGGCGGGGTGGCGGTTTGCCAGAACTGGCGGAACAGGGCGAAGGGATCGTTGGGGTTGAATTCGTTGCTCATGGGCTGTTCCCTCGGCGAAGAAAAAACGGGCAAGCTGCGCTTGCCCGTTCAGTATATGCCTTTACATCCAGGCCGACGCTTACTTGCTGTTCTGCGCGTCCACGGCGGCCAGGGCCACCATGTTGACGATGCGGCGAACCGAAGCGATCGGGGTCAGGATGTGGGCCGGCTTGCTCATGCCCATCAGGATGGGGCCGATGGTCACGCCGTCGGAGGCGGAGACGCGCAACAGGTTGTAGCTGATGTTGGCGGCTTCCACGTTAGGCATGATCAGCAGGTTGGCGGAGCCTTTCAGCGTGCTGTCCGGCATCGCCTGGTTGCGGATGCTTTCCACCAGCGCGGCGTCGCCCTGCATTTCGCCGTCGATTTCCAGGTCCGGCTGCGCCGAGCGGATCTGGTCGAAGGCGGCGCGCATCTTCTGCGCCGACGCGCTGTTCAGCGTGCCGAAGCTGGAGTTGGACAGCAGCGCGGCCTTGGGCGCGATGCCGAAGCGCTTGATCGACTCGCTGGCCATGCGGGTGATGCTGGCCAGTTGTTCGGCGCTCGGGTCGGCGTTGACGTAGGTGTCGGCGATGAAGATGTTGCCGGTGGGCAGGATCAGCGCGTTCATCGCGCCGGCCACTTGCTCCGGGTTGTTGTAGCCGAGCACGGTTTCGACGATGTCGAAGTGCTGACGGTACGGCCCGTAGGTGCCGCAGATCATCGCGTCGGCGTCGCCGCGGCGCACCATCATCGCGCCGATCAGCGTGGTGTTGCCGATCACGCGGCGGCGAGCCTGTTCCTGCGACACGCCCTTGCGCTTGGTCAGCTGGTAATACTCTTTCCAGTACTCGGCGAAACGCGGATCGGATTCGTTGTTGACGATCTCGAAGTCCTTGCCGGCCACCAGCTTCAGGCCCAGCTTCTGGATGCGCATGTCGATGACGCTGGGGCGGCCGATCAGGATCGGCTTGGCCAGACCCTGGGTGACGATTTCCTGAGTAGCGTGCAGCACGCGCTCATCCTCGCCCTCGGTCAGCACCACGCGTTTCGGGTCCTTCTTGGCCTGGGCGAACACCGGCTTCATGAACAAGTTGGTCTTGTACACGAACTGGGCCAGTTGATCGGCGTAGGCGTCGAAGTCCTGAATCGGGCGGGTGGCGACGCCGGAATCCATCGCGGCCTTGGCCACGGCGGGGGCGATCTTGACGATCAGGCGCGGGTCGAACGGTTTCGGAATCACGTATTCCGGGCCAAACGACAGTTCCTGGTCGCCGTAGGCGGTGGCCACCACGTCGTTCTGCTCGGCCAGCGCCAGATCGGCGATGGCGCGCACCGTGGCCAGCTTCATCTCTTCATTGATGGTGGTGGCGCCCACGTCCAGCGCGCCGCGGAAGATGAAGGGGAAGCACAGCACGTTGTTGACCTGGTTCGGGTAGTCCGAACGGCCGGTGCCGATGATGGCGTCCGGGCGCACTTCCTTGACCAGCGGCGGCAGGATTTCCGGCTCCGGGTTGGCCATGGCCAGGATCAGCGGCGCGCGGGCCATGGATTTGACCATGTCCTGGGACACCAGCTTGGGACCGGACAGGCCCATGAAGATGTCGGCGCCGGTCATGGCGTCGGCCAGCTTGCGTTGACCGTTGTCCTTGATCGCGTAGCGCTTCTTGGACTCGTCCAGCTTCTCGTCGCGGCCTTCGTAGATCACGCCCTTGGAGTCGCAGACGGTGATGTTCTCGCGTTTCACGCCCAGCGCCACCAGCAGATCCAGGCAGGCGATGGCGGCGGCGCCGGCGCCGGAAGCCACCACGCGCACTTGCGCGATGTCCTTTTCCACCAGGCGCAGGCCGTTGAGCACAGCGGCGGCGGCCACGATGGCGGTGCCGTGCTGGTCGTCGTGGAACACCGGAATGTTCATGCGTTCGCGGCACTTCTTCTCAATGTAGAAGCACTCGGGCGCCTTGATGTCTTCCAGGTTGATGCCGCCGAAGGTGGGCTCCAGCGAACAGATGATGTCCACCAGCTTGTCCGGATCCAGCTCGTTGACCTCGATGTCGAACACGTCGATGCCGGCGAACTTCTTGAACAGCACGCCCTTGCCTTCCATCACCGGCTTGCCGGCCAGCGCGCCGATATTGCCCAGGCCCAGCACCGCGGTGCCGTTGGAGATCACCGCGACCAGATTGCCGCGCGCGGTGTATTTGTAGGCGTTCAGCGGATCTTCCACGATGGCGTCGCAGGCGGCCGCCACTCCGGGGGAGTAGGCCAGGGCGAGATCGCGTTGGGTGGTGAGAGGCTTGGTCGGGGCAACCTGGATTTTGCCCGGGTTGGGGTACTGGTGGTATTCCAGTGCGCTCTGGCGCAATTGCTCGTCCATTCTCTGGGACTCCTGAGGTTGATCTTTAGGTGGTTGGTTGGTGTAAGAGAGTAACTACACATTATACGGGCTTAACGGCGAGCGGGGCTATCGCCTTGTCGGACAAAAAACGCGATGGCCCATGCCATCGCGTTTTCATGCCCGTTGGGCGCATGCTAATTCAGCATGCCCAGCGCGCGCGGCAGCCACAACGAGATTTCCGGCACATAGGTCACCGCGACGAGGAAGCCCAGCATGGTCAGCAGCCAGGGCCAGACCGCCACCGTCAGTTCGGTGATGCCCATCTTGGTGATCCCCGAGGCGACGTAAAGGTTCAATCCCACCGGCGGATGGCACATGCCCACCTCCATGTTGACGACGATCAGGATGCCGAAGTGAACCGGGTTGATGCCCAGCGCGACGGCCACCGGAAACAGGATGGGGGCCAGGATCAGGACGATGGAGGAGGGCTCCATCACATTGCCGGCCAGGAGCAGCAGGATGTTGACGACCAGCAGGAAGGCGATGGGGCCGAGGCCGGCGTCGATCAGCCAGCCGGCCATGGCCTGGGGAATGCCCTCGCTGGTCATCAGGAAGGAGAACAGCACCGCGTTGGTGATGATGTAGAGCAGCATGGCGGACATGCTGGCCGAATCCAGCAACACCTTGGGCACCTGTTTCAGCGTCATGTCCTTGTAGACGAAGACGGCCACGATGAAGGCGTAGACCGCGGACATGGCGGCGGCCTCGGTGGGGGTGAAGATGCCGCTGTAGATGCCGCCTATCACCACCACGATCAGGAAGAGGCCCCACATGGATTTGCGGAAGGCGCGCCAGCGCTGGCCCCAGTTGGCCTTGGCCAGGCGCGGGTAGCCGAACTTGCGCGCGCGGTACCAGGTGGTGAGGCCCAGCAAGGTGGCCAGCATCAGGCCGGGCACGACGCCGGCCATGAACAGCTGGCCCACCGAGGTGTTGGTGGCCACGGAATACATCACCATCACGATGGAGGGCGGGATCAGGATGCCCAGCGCGCCGGAGGTGGTGATCACCCCGGCGCCGAAGCGGTTGGGAAAGCCCTGCTTGACCATGGCCGGCAGCAGGATGGAGCCGATGGCCACCACCGTGGCCGGGCTGGAACCGGACACCGCGGCGAACAGCGCGCAGGCCAGCACCCCGGCCAGGCCCAGGCCGCCGTGCCAATGCCCCACAAGGCTGGTGGCGAAATTGATCATGCGCTTGGCCACGCCGCCGTGGGTCAGGAAGTTGCCGGCCAGGATGAAGAAGGGAATCGCCATGATCTCGAACTTCTCGATGCCGGTGAACAGCTTGAGCGCCACCGCCTCGATCGGCACCTGGGTCATGGTGAACAGAAAGGTCAGCACCGTCAGGCCCAGGGAAATCGAAATGGGCATGCCGGAGAGCATCAGGACGAGCAACAGGCTGAAAATGATGAGCGCGTTCATTTCTTGTCTCCTCGACGGGAAACGTCGTGCGGATGGAGGTTGTCGTCCAGCGCGTACCAGTTGTCCACCCCGCCCTCATCGTCCATGCCTTCCACGTGGGCGTGGTCGTGCTTGGGCAGGGAGCCGGTTTTGACGAAGGCCCAGGCCACTTGCAGGAAGCGGAAGCACATCAGCAGCGAGCCGCAGGGCACCGCCAGGTAGACGATCCACATCGGCACTTCGAGGTCGGCCGATGTCTGGTCCGTGTGGGCGATCTCCCAGACGAAGGCGGCGCCCAAGGTGCCGACGATGGCGGTGAACAGCGCGCCGGCCAGCAGGCCGAACACGATGAAGCGGGCGCGGTTCTTGTCTCGCAGCCGGTTGATCAGCACGTCCACGCCTACGTGGATGCCGGTGCGCACGCCGTAGGCGGCGCCGAACTTGGCCATCCACACGAACAGGTAAATGGTCAGCTCCTGCGACCAGGCCAGATTGATGTGGCTGACCAGCGGATGCAGCAGCTCGGTGCCCGCCGCGTAGCGGTGCACAACGGCGACAAAGGTAATGAGGGTGGCGGCGGCCATGAGGCTCGCGATCAGCCACTCCTCGAGGTGATCCAGGAATTTCAGCATCGGGCGTCTCCGGGAAGGGAGGTCGGACGGCCGCGCGCCGGCCGCCGCGACGACGCGGGGCGCGCGGTCGCTTGGCGGCGTCGCGGCAGCGGCGCTTTAGTTGGCGGAGAAGCCGGTTTGCTGGTAAATGGTCTTGATCAGCGCGGGGCCGATCCGCTCCGCCATCTTGGCGTGGACGGGCAGCAAGGCTTTCTTGAAGGCCTCGCGTTCTGCCGGCGTGGGATTGTAGATGGCGGTTTTGCCGGATTTGGCGATCTTGGCCAGATCGGCGTCGTTTTCTTTCTTGGCGATGTCGTTGGCGTACTTGGTCGCGTCGCGCATCGCGCTGTCCAACTGGGCGCGCACGTCGGCGGGCAGGCCGTCCCAGAAGCGTTTGTTGACGATCACCGCGTAGCCCAGATAGCCATGGGCGGTGGTGGTCATATGCTTCTGCACCTCGTGCATTTTCTGGGTGTACATATTGGACGGCGGGTTTTCGGTGCCGTCCACCACCCCGGTCTGCAGCGCCTGATACACCTCGGAGAAGGCCATCACTTGCGGCAGCGCGCCCAGCGCGCGCATCTGCTCGTCCAGCACCTTGGACGACTGGATGCGCATTTTCAGCCCCTTGAGATCGGCCGGGGACTTGAGCGGCTTATTGGCGGAAAAGTGCTTGAAGCCGTTGTCCCAGAACGCCAGCCCCTTGATGCCCTTGCTGTCCAGCTTGCCCAGCAACTGCTGGCCCACCGGGCCCTGGGTGACTTTGTGCAAGTCGTCGTAGTTGTCGAACAGATAAGGCAGGTCGAAGACTTCGAACTCCTTGACCCCCAGCGGGCCGAACTTGGCCAGGCTGGGCGCCAGCATCTGCACCGCGCCCAACTGCAGCGCTTCCAGCTCTTCCTTGTCCTTGTACAATTGGCTGTTGGGGTAAACTTGCACCTTGACCTTGCCCTTGGTGCGTTCCTCCGCCAGCTTCTTGAAGTACTCGGCGGCCTTGCCCTTGGGCGTGTCCTGAGCGACGACGTGGCTGAACTTGATGACGATTTCCCCGGCGGCGCAGGCGACGCCGGACAGACTGCCGGCCAGGATGGCCAAGGCGGCGAATTTCAGTTTCATATCTCTCTCCAAATGCTGTTTTGCGTTTAGGCGGGGTGGCGCGTTCTGCTGTGGCAGCCGTATTGTGCCGCCAGCGTCGCGCTCTGTTATGCCATCCTTCTGGACAGTCGGGTTTTACGGTGTAAAGTAGGAGCAGTTTCTTCTCCCTGCCATTAGGGACTTCAGCATCAGGATTTTCCCTAACATTTCATGCAGATAAAAACCACTTTCTCCCGCCGATCCCCCCGCATGCTCTGGCTCAGCGTCAGCGCCTTGTTATTGGCCCTGCTGTTGGCGCTGGGCAGCCTGTTCTACCTGGTGTACCGAGACTGGCGCGACGAACAGCAAGACAATCTGATCCAGGAAGTGTTGTGGCTGGAGCAGTCCTTGCGCATGTATCTGGAAGGGCAGCAGGAATGGGCCGAGAACCTGGCGCGGGACATCGAGATCGGCAATGTCGACAGCCCGCGCTTTGCGCGTCAGGCCGCGTTCTACCTGCGGAGCAACCCGGAACTGCTGTCCATCGAACAGGTGGACCTGGACGGCAAGGTGTTGCGCGATCAGCACGGCACCCGCCGCGACGGCCGCGTGTTGTTTGGCGAAACCTTCGACGCGCTGTGGCGGGCCAACCGGCTGTTGCGTCCCAGCTACGGCGCGCCCTATCAGGGCGGCGACGGCAAATACCGCTTCGACCTGGCCGTGCCCATCGTCCACGACGGCAAGGCCCAGAGCGGGCTGAGGCTGACCTACCAGCTGGACCTGCTGCTGTTCAACCAGGTGCCGTGGTGGATAGCCTCCAAGAACTACATCAGCATCCAGGACCTGAGCGGCAAAACCCTGGCCAGCAAGTTCGACCCGGCGGAACGCCCCGGCACCATCTCGCACCAGACCAGCTTCGACCCGCCCGGCTACGGCCTCTACCTGCACGCGGTCAGCTACCGCGCCGGCCTGGGCCTGACCCTGCCGGTGCTGTCCGGCCTGATCGTGCTGCTGGTCAGCGCGCTGTTGTACGCCGCCTGGCGCATCCGCCGCCACGTGCGCGAGCGCGCGCACGCCGAACAGGCGCTGGCCCAGGAAGTGTCCTTGCGCCAAGCGATAGAAGACTGCATGAAAAGCGGCCTGGTGGCGCTGGAGGACGAAGGGCGCATCGTGCGCGTCAACCGCGCCTTCTGCGACATGCTGGGTTTCAGCGCGGACGAACTGGTGGGCCAGGCGCCGCCGCATCCGTTCTGGCCGGCGGACGACCACGATGCCATGACCGCGGCGATCGCCGCGGTGCGCGACCACCGCCAGCCGGAGCAGGGCTTCGAACTGCGCTTTGCGCGCAAGGACGGCGAATTCATCGAAGTGCGGCTCTACGCCACCCCGCTGGTGGAAGCCGACGGCAGCCAGCGCGGCTGGATCGCGTCCCTGTTCGACATCACCGAACGCAAGCGGCAGCGGCTGGCGCTCAACGCCTCCCACCAACGCTTCCTCACCGTGCTCAACGGCCTGGTGGCCGGCGTTTGCGTGATGGAGGAAAACGGCGGCCTGCTGCTGTACGCCAATCCGGCGTTTGCCCGGCTGTGGCTGGCGGAAGAACCAGACGGCCCCTGCTGCGTGCTGTTGCCCGGCTTGCAGGAACAGCCGGAACAGGACGAATACGGCCTGGAGTTCACCACCGACGGCGGCGACAGCTGGTTCCAGATGCACCGCCGCCGCATAGACTGGGTCAACGGCGAATCCGCTTGGCTGGCCATCCTGGCCGACGTCAGCGAAGACAAGGCGCGCGAAGGGCGCGAACTAGCGCAGCAGGAGCGGCTGCAAAACACCTCGCGGCTGATCGCCATGGGCGAGATGGCCTCCACGCTGGCGCATGAACTGAACCAGCCGCTGACCGCCATCAACACCTACGCCGCCGGCGTCAGCCGCCGGCTGCCGGCGGAGCTGGAACTGCCGGCCGGCGTGCGCGAAGCGATACAGGAAATCGCCGGCCAGGCCAAGCGCGCCGCCCAGATCGTCAGCAGCATCCGCGCCTTCGTCAAAAAGCACGAGCCGCAATTGCAGCGGGTGGAGCCGGGGCCGGTGGTGCTGCGCGCCGTCGGCCTGGCGGAAGGCCTGGCGGTCAAGGCCGGGGTCAAGCTGCAAGTGGAGCAAGACCTGGAGCGCTGCCTGCTGGACATGGACCCGGTGTTGATTGAGCAAGTGCTGCTCAATCTGATGAAAAACGCCATTGAAGCGATGCAGGAAGCGCAGACCAAGCGCCCCAGGGTCAAGGTGCGCACCTTCATCGGCAGCGCCTTCTGGCGGGTGGAAGTGGTGGACAACGGCCCCGGCCTGTCCGAGGCGATGAAGAGCAATCTGTTCACCCCGTTCTACTCCACCAAGCCGGAAGGCATGGGCATAGGCCTGAACATCTGCCGCTCCATCGTGGAATTCCATCGCGGCGAATTCGGCGCCAACAGCACCGTGGCCGGCGGCTGCGCGTTCTGGTTCACCCTGCCGCTGGTCAAGTGAGAGCCCCGCCTCCAAATGGGACAGGGAGGGCAGGGGGCGGTGAGGGCGCTCCGTTTTGAACAAGCCGCTGCCGGCCCTGCGCATTTCCCCGGCCGGAGCCGGATTGGCTTATGCTGTGGCGGCGCGCCGAATCTCCGCCGCGTCCGTCTTCCCGCATCCGACAGGAGCCCGCCCATGTCCGTTTCCATGTACCAAGCCTCCGTCCCGGCGCTGATCCGGGGCCTGAACAATCTGTCCGCCATCCTGGACAAGGCCGCCGCCGACGCCGCCGCGCGCAATATCGCGCCGGACGTGCTGCTGAACGCCCGGCTGGCGCCGGACATGTTCGCGCTGACGCGCCAGGTGCAGATCGCCAGCGACAGCGCCAAAGGCTGCGCCGCGCGGCTGGCTGGTGTCGAAGTGCCCAGCTACGCCGACGACGAAGCCAGCTTTGCCGATTTGCAGCAGCGCATCGCCAAGACCGTGGTGTTTTTGCAGGGTTTCAACGCCGCCCAGATCGACGGCAGCGAGGCGCGGGAAGTGGTGCTGAAAGTGCGCGGCGACGAAATCCGCTTCAGCGGCCAGAGCTATCTGCTGGGCTTTGTGCTGCCCAACTTCTATTTCCACCTCACCGCCGCCTACGCCATCCTGCGCCACAACGGCGTGGCGCTGGGCAAGATGGACTACCTGGGCGGCGTGTAGTCCCGGGCGGGCAGCAGGCGCAGCGCCGGCCAGCGCTGCAAGAACCGCTTGTCCGCCAGCCTGCGCTCAAACACGGCAGCGCTGCAATGTCTGGGATTATGGCGCAGCACGCCGTTCATCAAATCCTCCAGACCGCAGGGCGCCAGAATCCGCACACGGTCCTCCTCATCCAGCCAGGCCGCCACCGCGGTGGCGGTTTCCGGCCAGCTGGCCACCCCGTCCGCCAGGCTCTGCCAGGGCGTCATGGGCCGGCCCGGCTCCCGCTCACCCCAAAGATGGACCGCCGCCTGATTGCAGACCTCCCAGTTCAAGCCTGGCAGCGCGGCGCGCAGCCGGGCTTCCAGCTGACGCTCGCGTTCCGGGCGTAAATCTGCGGGATCGAAGTAAACCAGATCGATGTCCGGGAGCGGCGTGGGCTGCGCATGGCGGCACAGCCGGTCCCAAACCAGGCTGCGGATGGCGCCGGCGCCGATGGCCCAGGAGGACAGGCCCAAGGCGCGGCCGGCGCCAAGCGCCGCCATCAGCCATGGCTGCCCGCGCAGCAAAGCCGCTAACTGCCGCTCATGCTCCATCGGCCTGCGCCGGCGCTTCCGGCGTCAGGATGGTCTCCTGCGCCAATTCCAGTTTTTCCGGATAGTCGCGGCTGTAGTGCAGGCCGCGGCTCTCCTTGCGCAGCAGGGCCGAACGCACGATCAACTCCGAAGTCTGCACCAGGTTGCGCAGCTCGATCAGATCGTTGCTGACGTGGAAATGGCGGTAATACTCGTTGATCTCCTCGGACAGCAGACGGATGCGGTTTTGCGCCCGCATCAGCCGCTTATTGGTGCGCACAATGCCCACATAGTCCCACATCGCCCGGCGCAGCTCGTCCCAGTTGTGGGAAATCACCACCTCCTCGTCCGGGTCCGTCACCTGGCTGTCGTCCCAGTCCGGGATCTTGGGCAGCTTGATCTCCGGCGCGGCCAGGATGTCCTCCGCCGCCGCCTTGCCTATCACCAGGCATTCCAGCAGGGAATTGCTGGCCAGCCGGTTGGCCCCGTGCAGGCCGGTGCAGGCCACTTCGCCCACCGCGTACAGCGCGTCCACATCGGTGTGGCCGGTCAGGTCCGTGACCAGGCCGCCGCAGGTGAAATGCACCGCCGGCACCACCGGGATGGGCTGCTGGGTGATGTCTATGCCCAGCTCCAGGCAGTGGGCGTAGATATTGGGGAAATGCTCGCGGATGAAATGGGCCGGCTTATAGGAAATGTCCAGGTAGACGCAGTCCAGGCCGTGCTTCTTCATTTCAAAGTCGATGGCGCGCGCCACCACGTCGCGCGGCGCCAGCTCGGCGCGCGGATCGTGCTCCGGCATGAAGCGGGTGCCGTCCGGCAGCTTCAGGATGCCGCCTTCGCCGCGCACCGCCTCGGTGATCAGGAAAGACTTGCTGTGCGGGTGGTACAGGCAAGTGGGGTGGAACTGCATGAATTCCATATTTCCCACCCGGCAGCCGGCGCGCCAGCCCATGGCGATGCCGTCGCCGGTGGCGGTGTCCGGATTGGTGGTGTACAGGTAAACCTTGCCGGCGCCGCCGGAGGCCAGAATGGTGTGCTTGGCGGCAATGGTCACCACCTGGTCCGCCTGCTTATCCAGCGCGTACACCCCGTAAGCGCGGTTGCCAGGCAGGCCCAGCTTGCGCGAGGTGATCAGATCGATGGCGATATGCTCTTCCAGCTCGGTGATATTGGGGTGAGCCTTGATCTTCTGCCCCAGCGTGCTGGTCACCGCCGCGCCGGTGGCGTCCGCCGCGTGGATGATGCGGCGGTGGCTGTGGCCGCCTTCGCGGGTCAGGTGATAGCCGGTGCGGTGGGTTTCATCCTTGGTGAAGGGCACGCCCAGCGCAATCAGCCAATCAATGGCCTCCTTGGAGTGCTCGACAATGAAGCGCGCGGCCTCCTCATTGCACAGCCCTGCGCCGGCAATCAGCGTGTCGCGGATGTGTTCCTCCACCGAATCCTCGGTGTCCAGCACTGCGGCGATGCCGCCCTGGGCGTAAGTGGAGCTGCCCTCCAGCAAATCGCGCTTGGTAATCAGGCCCACCTTGCGGCTTTCCGCCAGGTGCAAGGCCAAGGTCATCCCGGCCAGACCGCTGCCGATGATCAGAACATCAAACTTGAGCATGATGAAATCCTGCAGGACGCAGAGTCGAAATGGATAGGCAGCGTAGCAGACTTCATGCTGGTGTGACAGATAGGGGGCTGGCAAGCACTGCTCAAGTGGAGTGTGCTTGTGGGAGTTTATTACGTCGAAGCGGTCAGCACTTGTCGTGCAGGCTAGGTGCCTTTTCTAGCCCTGAAGATTGGGGCCTCGTTTGCCGCACAAGGAAGGGTTTTCCACATCTAGCCCCATGTCTGGTAGGTCGTCTTTCCTTGTGGGCATGAGGTGATATTGCCAACGATCGAGTATCAAAAGAACGACTTACTGATTCTCTATTATTCTGTTTTGGTTTTCTTCGGATAGCCAGTTCCAAATAATCTTGTAATAAGCTTCGTGAATTTCTGAGTAGTTATTCTCGCCAAATTCCTGGAAATTTTTCAGGGTGTAATTGTCCGGCTGATGAAATAATTCGTGAATTTTTTCAATTAAAGAAAATACTCTTAAGACTTCATCTTGATCAATTTGCTCTGTCATGTCTTTTGACTTCCATATGAGTGCGAAGGGCCGGGTTAGACGGAGGGATAGTAGTGCACCGTTGTGGCTTTGTGCAGTAGGCTGGAGTCTGAACGGTTGGCCTCATGTTGCTTCCTACGGGCACTTTGACGGCACGCATGGCTTCGGAAAGGGTCAAGGGGACGCGGCAGAACGGCCCCAGCCCTTGTCTCCCAGCTCCAAGCACGTGATAATCCGACCGTGCTGTGCATCAGCACCGGAATTAGCGTTCCGAGGCAAGAAGGCGGACAGCCGCACATGCGGCATCTCATGTCCGAACACACCATAGATACGTCTACTCTTGGGCGGGTCATGGTGGGAGCGTGCTTGCACGCGCCGGATCCTTCTTGCCGGTAACGCTAATCCTGCCATGTTCCCGCCGCCTCCGCTTAGCGTCGGAGGGCGGGCATAATGCTCAAGAAGGAGTCGCCATGACTAGCGCCACTCAAGTTTCCCACATCCCGTCACTATCAACCTTGCTGTTCCAACTGAAAAGCTTGCGTCAGCAAAATCCCTCGTTGAACCCGATTGACCCATTGTTGCAGCAGCTCGACGAATACGGCGAGCACTTCCATCACAGCGCTCAACTGATCTGTCTGGAACTCGGCCAGGTCAGCAGCGCTTTGAGCGCGTTGGCGGCCATGCTGGACCAATCCAACCTGGACACGCTGGAGTGCGAGCAGATGTATTGCCTGCTGGAACCCTTCGCCCGCCGCTTGCAGCAGACCACGGTGCAAATGCAGGAATTGGCTTAACTCTCCCAAACGACCAAAGCCCCGGATGGGGCTTTGTATTTTCTGAGGCTTGAGCTTTATTCAATTGGTTACATTGGTCTACGGTGGAACGGTTTTCTTTACACTAGCCGATGTGTTTGGTTAGTACGAGTTCCCATGCCGGATTAATGGCTTGGCTATATATCTTTAGATGCCCATTCTCCATGGGGTTATATGGAGTTTTTTTTCTTCCAATCTAGCCCGTCAATGCTTTGGTATGCCTGATCAATCTTGTAGGCGCCTTCTTTATGCAAAACAATATACTTTGAATAGCGATTTTGTTTTTTTCTATTTTTTGAAATGACTTCAAACTTTAAGGAGGCGTTTTCAGTGCAGGAGATGGTTTCCTGATCGTAGAGGCGAGGTCTTCCAACTCCTAGTGTTTCTAACTTTTCCTGTCCAATTTTATTGAAAGCAGATTCGGTTAAAAATGACTGCAGAATAATCTCTAGCTTGGATCTGGACTCTTTGCCAATTCTTTTTATGAACTCATTGTCTGTTTCATACTCTGGTTTTCTCTTTTCTGCATAATACCAGTCTTCCCAGTTAAGCATCTGTTCCAGAAAATTGCTGGTGAATTCAGAAGGAGTCATTTTGCCTCACAGTAGTCTGGGTTTTTGAAACTAATAGTTTGGGTTATGCCATTTTCGCGTTGTTGCTATAAGATCTCATGAGGGCAATTTTCTCCAACCTTGTGTTGAGCTGGAAAGGTATTGGTCATATCTATGGGGTGTAGTGATGCCATCAATTGATGTCTCAAAGGTAAATTATTTTTCCTATTGGTCGAATGAAGTCGTCTTCGCGACTCTTTGAATACCCACAAGGGATTTTGCCGGATTTGTATATGTCAAATAAACGACTGAAAAGCATTTTTTTTATGCCAACACGTTTTGTGAAGTATCCCTCAATGATGATATGAATGATGTCATACCCGATATCGTCTTTTAGATCTTTTAATCCATGTGTGCCTTCGAGTGGCTTCAGTTTTGGCTCTATTTTTTCGTCAAAATATTGACGAGCTTCTTTGGCGACTGGATTCCATTCCTGATACTGATTTTGAAATTTTTTGTTGAGCATTGTGCTTAATTGTGCTGCGGCTTCTGCTCTAATGTCCTCCCACTCTTCTGAGTGAATCGATTTTTCAAAAATGGCAACTCCTTTGCACAGGGACGCATCGATGTTGATATCTGTTTCTTCAGTATTGAAACTTTCAAAAAAAGATATCGTATCTAGTGTTTGAAATAGGGTTTGAAGTATTTCTTTTTTCATTCTGAGCACTTTCTCTAGCTTATTCTTTCCGCTAAAGTTACTTTTGTGTTGTAGATTCTCTGCAATGTTAAACCAAATTGGCCAATCCATTCTATTAGGTTTGGGGCAGGGTTGTGGATATTTATATTTCCCGGTAATTCAATTTGGTCCCATAAAATAAGCGCCTGATCTCTGGATGTTGTCGTGCAGCTCAGAACTCCTTGCATTGATGCCGACCAGAGATTGCCAGTGTCGGCCTTGCTGGCGGCGTCGGCAATGGTTTCGCGCGCTTGTCCCCAGGCCTGGTAGTCCATCTCCAGCGCGCCTTGTTCGTCGGTCAGCGCTAGCGGGCGGCGAGGACTGCTTGGGTAGGGATACCGAAGCAGAGAGGATTATCTTACAGGTACGGAGATGCTTTTAAGCATAATCAGTTTTCATTTTGTAGTTGTTGTTTTTTATGATACTTAGAAACTGCAGAATTCCAAGCGTTTTCGAATTCAATTCTTGTTATTTCTTCGGCAATAAACTCATCTTCCTGGTTTATCTTCTCGATTGTTGGTATTTGCTGGTCAGCGAGTATAGATTCTCCAAATTCACCTGCTTCAGATGCATAGCCAATGACTTGGCCGTCTTTCATGATTTCAATTTTTCTGATTTCATAAGAAGAGTCGTCAATCTCTTGGTAAATGATTGATGGCTCTTCTTTATGGTTGTGGTTCCACATTACTTTTAAATGCTTCATTGGCACCCCTCATTTTTTCCATGGTTAACAACGCGACCATTGATATCTAATGGTTTGTCGTTGGGTATGACGTATACACCATCTCTTCCTTTTTGGATATTCAGTCCAGTGGTATCTATCGCTATATAGTTGCTCGTTTTTTTACCGAGATATCCAACGCCCTAGAACTGTCTTGAAAGTTGTTTGTTTTGGGGCTAGGGTTAATGTCTGTTAAATACTGTCCGTCGTCGTATCTGACATCCTTAGGGTTATTTGCTTTCAAGGATGGGTTTAGTTACTGGCTTGTAAGAATTCCAGCTGCATCTGTGTCACTAGTGTAATGGTATAGAACATTATCTCCATGTACACATTCGCATTGCTCAGGAAGGTTTGAAGGTTTTGATTCTTTTTCGATGAAGCAGGTTTCTTTGCTAGACCTAATGGGGCAAGCCAGCTTATTGGATTTGGCGCATAACTGTGGATATTAATCCCACCCATCAACCCAATCAGATCCCGAGAAATAAAGCGCCCGATCTCCGGATCATAATAGCGATGGCTGTTGTAGTGTAGCCCGGACTCTTGGTCCTGGTACTGGCCCTGGAAGCGGAAGGGGTTGCGGATACCGGCCTTGTTGGCGGCGTCGGCGATGATTTCGCGCGCTTGCCCCCAGGCCTGGTAGTCCATCTCCAGCGCCAACGCGCCTTGTTCGTCGGTCAGCGCCTGCGGGGTGCCCAGGTGGTCGGTGTGGTAGTAGTACACCGCCGTCGGTTCGCTGGGTTCCGGCGCCGGTTTGTGCAGCGGGTCCGTCCGAGTCGTAGGGGTGGTGCTGGCTCCAGCGCGGCACTTTGACGCCGCGCACGGCTTGTGGGGCTGGTGCAGCGGCTAGGTACGAACAGGATATGAGCTGCTTGCTCGTACCTAGTTTTGAAATCTAGTATGTTGCTGTCCAGTAGATAATTATCTGTTTGGTGAAGTGTTGGTGGCACTTCGGGCCAAACAGAGTTATTTTGCTTTGATCAAAATTTAAAATTTATTATGGGTAATGTGTTTTCTTGATTAATTTTGGGTTTGTAGGCTACTGAAACATACGGTCCAAATCAGTAAAGTTTGTCGCAATCTTTGTCATGTTGCCAAAAAAAGGTTCTTCCGAGCAGTCTGCTTCATTGTTGTGATCCCAATAATAAATTTTCCCTTTGTTATCATCGGTGCAGCTTAAAAGAAGCAAACTACCACTTGATTCATGAGCAATGGGTATGTATCCAAGAGGAATGCGGCCTTCATACATTGTTATTGCATAATCAAGGGTGCAAGAATCTATTGGAGTAGAGTGCGCATAAAAGTACTGTATGGAGATGCTTTTTGTTTTTGTTTTTATGGAGCTCGGCTCTGGCTTGCCTCCATTGTATTTTGACAAAAACTCTAAGTAATCTTGGGCTGGTGAAATTTCAAGTTTTCCAAAAAAATCTATCAAAGTGGTCGTCGATGGCCTTTCTTTAAAGCTATAAGCTTGGAGCATCTGCTGCTTTTTTCGTTTGTCGAGCTTTACTCCATGTTTGATCAGAAAATCCAGCTCCTCTGAACTAATGCCAAGGGGTAGATATTGTGTCACCTTATCTCCTACATTTGGTGTTTAGTGTCAGGTGGGTCGTATGGTTCTATTTACTTCATTAAAGAAAATTCTTGAAATTTAATATTTAATTCATGGTTCTGGCACATTTTTTTGAATGTGTCTGTTACGAAAAAGAATTGTGGGTTGTCGATGTCCCTTATGATGAGATCGTCTTGAGTGATTTGAATATCTTTTCGAATTTGAATTTCATAGTCGTCTACGCGCTCAAAGACAGGTTTTCTATTTAGTATTATTCCTGCGTGGGCGTCAAATGTATGCGCACCTATTTTTATTCTGCAAGGATGTGTTGCCATTTGGGGTCTTATGACCTCGCCAATGCTGTTAATGGCATGGTCTGAAAAAATTGGAAATGCCATTGTTGGCTCAAAGTAGTCGTAATTCTTTATGGTTTCTGGGGTGAAAAAATACTGGGCCGTAACATTTAATGGGTGACCATTTTTAAAATTTTTACTTTCTATCCCGAGCATAAAATGATCTAAAATTAATCCGTTGGGATCCTTCAGGTCTAATAGAGAGTTTTCGCTTTTTCCTGTGGTGTACATGCTATATATTTTCATCGTTTTGCTTTCGTGTTTTTGGCTTTTTTGGGGATGGAGGGTGATGCGCAAGTTAGCTTTCCTGAATTTAGATCCGCTCTTAGCTTGGATTGTAGTTCGGATACTTCCTTTTGTGCCTTGACTTTATCCCAGCCTTCTTGTCTTGCCCTAATGTTCATAGCATCTAACTTGCCTTGTACCATCCTGTTGTACGCGGCATGCTCTTCTGTCCAGCCTCGGTGATAGCCCTTCTTTTTAGGGTCAATTCCTTCGCAAACCGGCATGTACATCATATTTCCAGCAGAGTTAATATCTAGCCCCGCTTTATCAAACACAGGGTGTCCTTTGAGAGAGTATGGAATGATATGTTGCCGTTGATACCCTTGTTTTGTTGGCATCCATGTTGGAAACCGATCTAGGCCATGAGGGTCAAGCCATTCAATTGGATTTGGAGCATATTGATATAGATTGTCACCGCCTAATAACCCAATCGGATCCCGAGAAATAAAGCGCCCGATCTCCGGATCATAGTAGCGATGGCGGTTGTAGTGCAGTCCGGACTCTTCATCCTGGTACTGGCCTTGGAAGCGGAAGGGATTGCGGATGCCGGCCTTGTTGGCGGCGTCGGCGATGATTTCGCGCGCTTGCCCCCAGGCCTGGTAGTCCATCTCCAGCGCCAATGCGCCTTGTTCGTCGGTCAGCGCCTGCGGGGTGCCCAGGTGGTCGGTGTGGTAGTAGTACACCGCCGTCGGTTCGCTGGGTTTCGGCACCGGTTTGCGCAGCGGGTCCTGGTCCGAGTCGTAAGGGTGGTGCTGGCTCCAGCGCGGCACTTTGACGCCGCGCACCGCCTCGGTGTGGACCTGGGCCAGCGGCACGAAGCTGTCCGGTTCAAACAGGTAGTGCACCGCTTGTTCGTCGCGGGTTTCGAAGGCCAGCAAGTCGCCATCCCAGCCGTAAAGCGTGGTCTGGCCAGCCTGGGTTTTGGCGATGCGGCGGCCCAGCGGGTCGTAGTGGTAGTCGGTGTTCTGGCCGTCCGGCGCGGTCAGTCGGGACAGGCGGTTGTGGCTGTCCCACTCCAGCTTGGTGAGCGCGCCGTTGACGCGTTTTTCCACCAGATTGCCGCGGCTGTCGTAGCGGTAGTGGCGGCCGGCGTACTGGCTGAGCAGGTTGCCCAGCAGGCTGTTGCCCTGGTGGCCGTCGGCGGCTGGAGCGTTGTCCAGCAGGTTGCCGGCCGGGTCGAAGCGGAAGCTTTCCACGCCCTTGGGGGTGGCGGCTTCCAGCAGGCGGCCCACCGGGTCGTAGCGGTAATTGAGCTGGCCGGCGCGGCTGTCCGCGATGCCGGTGAGCTGGCCGGCGATGTCGTACTGGTATTGGCGGTTCCACTGAGTGGCGCCCATTAGCCGCTGGCTGGCCAGACGGCCGACCTTGTCGTAGCTCTGGTGCTGTTGCAGCGCATTGCCCAGCACGCGCTGGGTTTCGCGGTGCAGCTTGTCGCGTTCCAGGTTGACGATGTCGCGCTGGCCGAACAGCAGGCCGTGCACGTGGCCGCTGCCGTAGCTGAGGATGTCCACGCGGCGGCCGTCCGGGCGCACGCTGGCGACGCGGTTGCCCAGCGGATCGTGCTCATGCTGCCAGCGGTAGGTTTCCTTGACGCCGGCCACGCTGTAGCCGTGGTGTTCTTCTATGACATTACCCACCGGGTCGTAGATCCAGCGCAGGCTGGCGTAGCGGTTCTTGGCCTGGTACAGCCGGCCGGCGGGGTCGTAGCCGAAGCTTTCCAGGCTGCCGGGCGCGCTGCGTTCGATCAGGCGGCCGGCGCCGTCGTAACGGTAGAGGGTGGCGACATCGCCTTCCTGCTGTTTTTCCAGCTGGCCGGCGGCGTTGTAGTGGTAGCGGGTGGCGCTGCCGTCAAAGCCGGTTTCCGAAATCAGCTGGCCGCCGGCGTCGTATTCGAACAAATACTGGCGGTGGTTTTCATTGCGCAGCGCAGTCAGCCGGCCCAGCTTGTCGTATTTGTAGGCCAGGCTGTGGCCGTTGGCGTCGGTGCGGGTCTGAAGCAGGCCGGCCTTGTCGTAGTCGTAATGGGTGGCGCGGCCCAGCGGGTCGGTCAGCTTGAGCAGGCGCGCTTCGGCGTCGTGTTCCAGCTGGGTGGCCTGGCCGTCCGGCTGGACGATGGCTTGCAGCGTGCCGTTGGCCGCGTATTGATAGCGGGTGGCGCTGCCCATGGCGTCGATGATCAGCTGTGCGCGGCCGCGTTCGTCGTACTGCCACTGGGTGGCGCTGCCGGAGCAGTCGGTATAGCTCTGCAGCAGGCCGTCCGGGCGGTAGGCAATCTGCTTCTTGCCGCCCTTGGCGTCGGTGATGGCCACCGGCAGGCCCTGTTCGTTGTAGGCGTACTTGGTCTTGTGGCCCAGCGGATCGGTTTCCTCGATCAGCTGGCCCTGGTCGTCGTAGGCGCGCAGCCATTTTTCGCCCAGCGGATCGGTGATCTCCACCAGATTGTCCTGGGCGTCGTAGGCGAAGGCGACGTCGCTGCCGTCGCGGCGCTCGTGCAGCACCATATTGCCCTGGGCATCGTATTCGTAGCTGTCCTGGGAGCCGTCTGGGTGAATGTGGCTGACCAGCCGTTTTTGGGCGTCGTAGTCGAACCATTCTTCCTTGTGGTCCGGGTAGATGATGCGGTAGTTGTAGCCCTTGTCGTCGAAGTAGTACTCGGTGGTGCGGCCGTAGGCGTCGGTGACGTAGGTGAGGTCGATGTTGTCGTCCCAGGCCAGGCGGATGTCCTGGCTGCCGTCGTCGGCGTATTCGCGCACGGCGCGCGCGTCCAGGTGCTTGCCGTCCCACTCCAGATGGATGCCGCGGCCGGTGCGGTCGGTGTAGCGGGTCAGCAGGTGGTGCTGGTACTGGTAGCTCCAGCTTTGACCGTTTTCATCGCTGGCGGCCAACAGGTCGCCGGCGTCCGCGGCCAGCGGGCCGGCGTCGTCGTATTGGTATTGCGCCAGCGTGCGCAGCGGCAGGCCGGTTTCCGGGTCTTGCAGGCTGATGCGGACGATGCGGCCGCGCGCGTCGTGGCTGAGGTCCGCCACATAGCCGGCGCTGCTGACCAGCTGGATCAGCCGGCCGTCGCGGAAGTTCATCGCAATGCTGTTGCCGGCGCGGTCCTTGATCAGCGCCAGGCGGAAGCTGTCGCCGTGGCGTTCGTACAGCTGCACCAGGTCGTGGCCGTAGGTCTGGGAGATCAGGGTGTCGGACAGGCGGCTGAGGGTGAAGCCTTCCAGCTCGTCCTTCAGGGATTCGCCCACCGGCAGCAGCGGGTAGTCCAGGGTGCGGCAGCTGTCGTCATGGAGCTTCAGCGCTTCGCCTTCAATGTCGAAGCGCGCGCCGTAAGCCACGCCCCAGCGCGCGCCCAGATCGCCGCGGGCGTCGTTGCCGTCGAAGTTGGAGCGATATTGCCGGGTCCAGATGATGGGCAGCACGCCGGGCAGGCTGAAGTCGGTGTGCTGCAGCGATTCTTCGCCCAGCACATAGCCTATGCTGTTGGGCGAGGCGGCGCAGGCGCATTTGGGCGGCGGCTTGATCTTGCCCTTGAAGCGGCTGGTGACTTCCTGGTAAAGCTGCTGGGTGCCTTTCTTGGCCTTGTTGGTGACTTTGTTGGCCACCGCGGCGGCCTTTTTGGGCAGGTGCTTGAGGAAGGCTTCCAGCAGCTTGGTCAGCAAGGGCTTCAGGTGGCTGGAGTACATGGACAGCAGCTTGGCGGTGAGCTGGCCGGCCCAGGCCAGCAGGGTGCGGCCCAGGCTCAGCATCATGCGAGCGGCGGCGCTGCCTTTCAGCGCCATGTCTATGCCCTTGGCCGCGGCCACGGTCATGCCGGCGGCGGCTTCTTTCTTGGCGTTGGCGGCGGCGCGGTTCAGCGCGTCCAGCTCCGCGCCCACCGATGCCCAGAAGCCTTGCTTATTGGTTTTCTCCAGATGGTATTTGACCGGCGCTTGCGGCACGTGTTGTTTGACGTAGCCGCTGAAGTTGCCGGAGCCCAGGCTGATCAGCAGATTGGCCAGGTCCGAGATGATGACCTTGCCCTTGCCGCCGCAGGTTTCCAGCGTGCTCTGCATTTTGCTGTCTACGTGCTTGACCCACTGGTCCGGCATATTGCGGAAGTCGGCCGGCAGCATATTGGCCACTTTCTGAGTCAGCGAGGCGGACAGCTCCATTTTCAGCCAGTCGCCGCCGGCGCGGCGCACGCTGCTGGCGCACAGCTTCAGCGTGGGACGCGCGCCCATTTTGAACAGGCCGCCGGCGGCCGGCACCACGCCCACCAGGTCCACGCCCAGAAACAGCCAGTCGAAAACGTCGACTTCCTGTTTCTTCTTGCTCTTTTCAGACATCTCCATCAGGTCGACGATGACGTCGCCCACCGAGATCAGGTTGCCGACGATGGGCACCGCACTGCCTATGGTCTTGAGGCTGTCCACCGACAGATGTCCGTCGCTGATGCTTTGCAGCCATTGATCGAAGGTCTTGCCGGTTTGCTGGATGACCTGGGCTGCGTTTTGCGGCGTGCCGTTGATCACGGCGACGGGTTTGGCTTGGGCTGCGGTGCTCATGTCGGAGGAGGGCTCTTAAACGATATTCTTAGATCAGCCGGCGGCGGCGGCGAGGGACGCGCCGGAGGCAAGTTGTTTGATGTCGCGCGCTTGTTGCAGCGCGGCCTGGGCTTGGGAGGCCATGGCTTTGGCCTGGTCCACCGCACCTTTGGCCTGGGCTAGGTTTTGCGCCAGACCGGCGGCGCCGGGCGGCAGCGCCTTGCCCACCAGGCTGCTTAGCTGGCTCATGGCCTGCTGCTGCACCGCGGGGCCCATTTTTTGCAGCGCCGCTTCCGGCTGCGGCACAAAGGGGAAGATGTCCGCCTCGCTCTTGTGCGGGCGGCCCAGGAACTGTACTTGCGCCGGCCCGGTGGGCAGGCCGTTGACCATGGCCTTGCCGGCGGCGTCCAGCACGCCGCTGTGCTTGACGCCCAGCGCGTCGGTGACCACGAATTTGCCCTGGTCCATGGAGTAGCCGTTGGCGAAATCGTGAATGACTTGCAGATTGCCCATGCCCGGCTTGTTGAAGGTGGGCGTGGGCGTGCTGAGGCTGGCCGGGCCGGTGAGCGCGTGGCTGGCGCCTTTGACGCTGACTTCGCCCGGGCAGTGCACTTCGATATTGCCGCCCTTGAGCCGGATATAGCCGCCGCCGCTGGTGAGCAGGATTTCCTGGCCGGCGGCGATTTCCACCTTGCCCTTGCAGGCGGTGACGGTCACGTCCTTGTCCGCGGTGACTTCAATGCTGTCGCCCTGCGCCTGTACCTGGATCTTGCCTTTGGCCGCA
>NZ_LDUR01000017.1:0-128585 GCF_001043705.1 Chromobacterium sp. LK11 | reverse complement strand
AATTGAATACCGAATATATGTGGGGTGGTGAACACCATCCCAGGCTTCTTTTAGTTTGTACAAGTTTATGTCTGGTGGCCATAGCGAGGTGGTCCCACGCCTTCCCATCCCGAACAGGACCGTGAAACGCCTTAGCGCCGATGATAGTGTGGCATTCGCCATGTGAAAGTAGGACACCGCCAGACGCCCCATTGCGAAGCCCAGCTCATACGAGCTGGGCTTTACGCATTGCGCTGGCGCCGCCGGAACAAAGAAGCCTCCCCATGGGAGGCTTTATTGCGTCCGCGGCCGCGCTATCCTTCCATTCCCATCCCGTTTTCCTCTCTATGCCGTGCGTCGATGCGGCGGCCGTCATCTCCATGTACTAATTGCGCGCTTGATGAACTAAGCTGAATGCAATCATCTAATTAAATAGTTGTTGAATAAGATTAAAAAACTTTATACCACTGCAGCTTGATACCAATGGACTAGGAAAGGACGCGAATGAGCGAGCATCTGTGTCGGGAAGAAAATTGCGGCGAGTCGATCGGCCGGCGGACGGTGATGAAGACCGCGCTGGGCGCGGCGGCGCTGTTTGCCGTGGGCGCCGGCGGCGGCTTGAGCGGGGTGGCTTACGCGGCGTCTTTGAGCAAGGCTCAGCGCGACGCGATGACGCCGGATCAGGTGCTGGCGGAGATGGCGAAAGGCAATGAGCGCTTCCGCACCGGCAAGGCAATGCAGCACGATTACCTGGCGCAGAAACGTTCCAGCGCCGAGGGGCAATATCCCTCCGCGGTGGTGCTCAGCTGCATCGATTCGCGAGCGCCGGCGGAGATCATCATGGATGCCGGCATCGGCGAAACCTTCAATTCGCGGGTGGCCGGCAATGTGGTGAACGACGATTTGCTGGGCAGCATGGAGTTTGCCTGCGCGGTGGCCGGCGCCAAGGTGGTGCTGGTGATGGGGCATACCGCCTGTGGCGCGATCAAGGGGGCGATCGACCATGTGGAGCTGGGCAATCTGACCGGCCTGCTGGCGCGCATCCGGCCGGCGATCGGGCAGACCCGTTACGATGGCGAGCGCAGCAGCAAGAACGCGGAGTTCGTCGACGCGGTGGCGCGCAGCAATGTGCTGCACACCATCGACCAGATCCGCAAGCGCAGCGATGTGCTGGCCAAGCTGGAAAACGAGGGCCGGATCAAGATCGCCGGCGCCATGTATCACTTGAGCGGCGGCCGTCTCGAGTTTCTGTAAACGCCGTGGATAGCAGCGCCGGCGGCGTTTAGCCCGCCGGCGTTCTCAGCCGTTCCGCCATGTCCTCTTCCGAACAGACTTCAATGCCGGCCTGGCGCAACAGGCTGGCGGCCACGCCTTCCCCGTCCTTGAGCATTCCGGAAAACTCGCCGTCGTAGATGCGGCGCGTGCCGCAGGAAGGGCTGTTGGCCTTCAACAGCGCTTGCCGGCAGCCATGGGCCTGCGCCAGGCGCAAGCTGGCCTGCGCGCCGCGCAGAAAAGCGGCGCTGACGTCTTCGCCGGCGGCGGTTTCCACCGTGGCCTGGCCGCGCAAGGCGGCCGCGCCGTCGCCGCCGCGCAACTCCGCCGCCGGCCTGGGCGTGGGCAGGCCGCCCATGCATTCGGGACAGGCGGGAATCAGGGTGAAATCCCGGCGCAAGCGCGCCCAGTCATGTTCGGCCAGCGGTTTGGCCTGGCCGTCGTAGCGCACTGCTTGCTCCAACAGGCAGGCGCTGACCAGCAGCGTAGCTTTCACTTCCATCGCGTTTCCAATAGCGCCGCCAGCTTGAGCGCGGCGGCGTGAAGTTCCTGTTCCTCTACGCCGGCGTAGCCCAGCACCAGCCCGCTGCGGTCCGCCGGGCCGATGAAGTGCTTGGCCAGCGGGCGCAGCCACAGTTGCTGCCGAGCGGCGGCGAGGCTGAGTTCCCATTCGTCGAAGCCGGCGGGCAACTGAGCCACCAAGTGCAGGCCGGCCTCGCCGGCGGACAGCGGCAGCGCGTCGCCCAGCGCGCGCTGCAGGGTGCCGCGCAACAGTTGTTGCCGCAGTTGGTAGAGTTCGCGCATATGCTTGATATGGCGGGCGAAATGGCCTTGTTCGATGAAGTCGGCCAGCGCGGCCTGCACCTGGTAATTGCCTTCCCGGTACAAGCGGGCCTGCACGCGGCGGAAGGGTTCCACCAGTTCTTCGGGCAGGATCAGATAACCCAGGCCCAGCGCGGGAAACATCACCTTGCTGAAGGTGCCTAGATAAACGACGCGTTCGCTGTCCGCCAGGCCCTGCAGGGAGGCGATGGGATGGGTGGCGTAACGGAATTCGCTGTCGTAGTCGTCCTCTATGATCCAGCTGTCGTGCTGCTTGGCCCATTGCAGCAGCGCCAGCCGACGCGCCAGCGACATGACGACGCCGGTTGGATACTGGTGGGACGGGGTGATGTAAATCAGGCGCGGCGGCGTGGCTTGGTGCGCGGGCGTCGGGGCCATGCCCTGAGCGTCCACCGGCACCGGGACGATGTTCAACTCCGACGCGCGCAAGGCGGCTTGCGCGCCGCTGTAGCCGGGGTCTTCCACCCAGGCGGCGTCGCCGGGGTCGGCCAACAGTCGGGCGAGCAATTCCAGCCCTTGCTGCGCGCCCTGGGTAATGACGATTTGCTCCGGCTGGCAGCTCACCGAGCGCGACAGGTACAGGTATTGGCTGAGGGCGCGTTTGAGTTCGGGCAGGCCGCCGTCGTGGCGGTAGTGCAGATGGTCCAGCTGCGGGCGCTGGACATGGCTTTGCAGACAGCGTTGCCACTGGGCGTGGGGAAATTGTTTCAGCTCCGGAGTGCCGGGAGCGAAGGCGCCGGCCAGGCCGGTGGGCAGCGTGCAATGGTCGGAGACGCGTTGGCCGCGCCGCGATAGTCCCGGATGTTGCCGGGCGCGCTGCGGCGGCGAGGCGCTGGGGCTGAACAGGGCGGCGACATAAGTGCCGGAGCCGTGGCGGCTTTCCAGATAGCCTTCGGCGGCCAGTTGTTCGTAGGCGTTGAGTATGGTGTTGCGGCCCAGCGCCAGCTCCGCCGCCAGCGCGCGGCTGGCCGGCAAGGGGGCGCCGCCGGCCAGCTGGCCGGCGCGGATCAGTTCGCGCAGTAAACGGTACAGCTGGCGCGCCAGGCTTTCCGCGCCTTGACGTTGCAAACGCTGGCGCAGGAAGTCGATCAACCACTCGGCGGACAAAGTGGTTCCTCCAGATTTTGCATGGTGGCACTGTTTGGGGTATGACTTGTCGCTTAGGCTAACAGCATTCCAGAGCCGCAGGAGAAAAAAATGTTGAGTCAGCAGGATTTTTACGCCGCCAAGCTGGCGTACGAGATGGACGCCGCCGATGTCTGGAGCGCTTTGCAAGCCGGGGAGAAACTGGTGTTGATCGACGCGCGCGCGGAAGAGGCCTTCCTGAAGGAAACCCTGCTCGGCGCCGTGTCCGTGCCGCACCGGACCATGGACGAGGCCAGCACCGCCCATCTGCCCAAGGACGCGGTCCTGGTGTCCTTCTGCGACGGCATAGGCTGCAACGCGTCGACCAAGGGGGCGTTGAAGCTGGCGCGCCTCGGCTTCAATGTGCGCGAACTGCAGGGCGGCCTGGATTGGTGGGTGCGTGACGGCTACGCCACCACGGCGCGCGCCGGCGTCGCCGTGTCCTGCGCATGCTGAAGGGAGCCGTGATGATGGAAGCGGGCATGGCGTCGCCGGGCACGGTCAACGCCTTGGGCCAGGCGGTGGGGCTGCCGCTGGCCGACTGGCGCGAGGCGGCCTGGCCGCCCAAGACGGATTTGCAGGGGCGCTTCTGTCGGCTGGAGCCGCTGCAGGCGGAGCGCCACGGCCCCGCTTTGTTCGCGGCGATGAGCGTGGACGCGGACGCGCGCAACTGGACCTATCTGAGCTATGGCCCGTTTGCCGATTACGCGGACTACTACGGCTGGCTGGCCGAACAGCAGCGGCTGCGCGATCCGCATTTTTACGCCATCGTGGACGCGGCCAACGGGGAGGCGCTGGGCGTGGCCGCTTATTTGCGCATCGATCCGGCCATGGGCTGCGTCGAGGTGGGACATCTGAATTTCTCGCCCTTGCTGCAGCGCAGGCCGGCGGCGACCGAGGCGATGTATTTGCTGATGCGCCAGGCCTTCGCGCTGGGCTATCGCCGTTATGAATGGAAGTGCGACGCCTTGAACCTGCCTTCGCGGCGGGCGGCCGAGCGGCTGGGTTTCCGCTTCGAGGGCGTGTTCCGCCAGGCTATGGTTTACAAGGGGCGCAACCGCGACACCGCCTGGTTTTCCATCCTGGATCATGAGTGGCCGGCCTTGCGGCAAGCCTTTGAAGCTTGGCTGTCCGCGGGCAACTTCGACGCGGCGGGCGGGCAGCGCCGGACGCTGGCGCAATGGCGGGGCGAGGACTGATTTGGCCGGCGGACTTCAAGCCGCCACGCTAGGCAGGTACAATGAGTATTTGATTTATTGAATAGATTTGCTTGCCAGATGAAATCCCTGCCGCGTAATGCCCGCATCAAGGGCGAGCCGTTCTTGCCCAACCGCTTCATTTTTGGTGATGCCGTCGACGATCAGGGCCTGGAAGGCTCCGAGTACCTGATTCACACGGAAGCGCCGGCTTTTGTTTGCCGCCTGCTTGGCGACGACGACACCGACTTTCCCGGCCGCGGCCGCGAAGGCCTGAGCAGCGCCATGCTGTTCGACGAGGCGGACAATGTGACGGTCTATGTCTGCAATCTGCGACTGCGCCTGTTCGACTTCAACTTCAGCAATGAAGACGAGATGCCGACCGTGGGCCAGTTGCAGGCGATCTGCGACGAGGCGATGGAGGCTTACCAGCGCCTGCACAAGGCTTACGCCGACCGCGAGGCCGCCGGTCCGGTGCCGCGCGAGATGCGCATCGGCCCCACCGAGCCGTTGCCGCCGGCGGAGCGCGGCCGCGCGGTGAACCAATTGGTGGAGCTGGCGCGACGCGCGGTGGATCAGCCGATGGAGCGCGCGCAGCTGGCCGGCGAGGTGCAGATGGCGCTGGCGGCCGGCGACCAGGCGGTGTTCACCGAGTCGCAACTGGCCTTGCTGTCCCAGCCGGCCGCGCGGCAGTTGCTGGTCAATTGCGCGCGCGACGCGATCGCCTTCCCCGAGGTGATGCGCAAGGACGGCGCGGTGGTGTCGTTTGAGCTGTGGGCCTTGCCGTTCGCGTTTTCGCGCGCCCAGGGCGGCGTCTGGTGGCATTTCCCGCAGCTGGAGCGGCTGGAAGTGGCGCTGGCGGACGCGCTGGAAGTGCCGGAGCAGTCGATACTGTGGATATCCCCGACCCTGTTCACGCTGGAGATGCTGAACGAGCGCGCCTGCCAGGACCTGGTGCAATTGGCGCCGGTGATGGACGCCGGCTGCGATTTCGCACCGCTGGATCCGGATTCCTCGCGCGCCACTTTCGAGGCGGCGCGCAAGACCAACGAGCCGCAACTGGTGTTGGCCTGGATTCCCTTCCTGGTGGAGCGCGGCGCCTTGCCGCCGGATCAGGCGCGCCGCTTGGCGCGCAAGGCGCTGGACGCGGCGATGCCGCTGGTGCAGCAGGCGGTGGGCGCCGAGATGGAGTACGGCGAGGCCGAGCTGTTCGCGCCGCTGCCCTGGTGGGAGGCGGTGCAGACCGGCGTGCGTGCCTGGAACCGCAAGCGCCTGGGCGTGACCGCGGCGCTGTTGGCCGCGAGCGCGGGCGGGGTGCAGGAACTGGAGGCGGTGGCCGAATACCAGCCGGAACTGCAGGGCTATGAAGTGGGCTTCCGCCTGCGCGGACGCGAGGAGTCCGCCGCGCACGCACCGTGGCTGGTGACGCCGGACGTGGCGCCGGAGCGGGATGAGGCCTGGCGGGATCTGGCGGAGTGCCTGAAAGAGGCCGGCATTCCCTTGTCGGAGACCTTGGCCAAGTTCCACTGAGGCCATTGTCTTCGCCATAAGAATCTGTTTACGGTCTCGCGAGCTAAGGCGAGACAAGGCGAAAACGGCTGAGAAAGCGGAATGTACACACGGTACATGAGCATTTCGAAGGTGTTTTCAACGCCGTATCGCCGACGCGTAGCAGATCGTAAATAGGTTCTAAAAAACGGGCTGGATTTCCAGCCCGTTTTTCCTTGGCGCGGCGCTTTACTGGTCGATGCCGCCCAGCAGCACGTATTTGATTTCCAGATAGTCCTCGATGCCGTACTTGGAGCCTTCTCGGCCCAGGCCGGATTGCTTGACGCCGCCGAAGGGCGCGGCCTCATTGGACAGGATGCCGGTGTTGACCGCCACCATGCCGTACTCCAGGCCTTCGGACACGCGGAAGATGCGGCCGATGTCGCGGGCGTAGAAGTAGCTGGCCAGGCCGAACTCGGTGTCGTTGGCCATGCGGATCGCTTCCTCTTCGCTGTGGAAGCGGAACAGCGGCGCCAGCGGGCCGAAGGTTTCCTCCTTGGCCACCTTCATCTGCGGGGTGACGCCGGTGATCACCGTCGGTTCGAAGAAGCTGTGGCCCAGAGCGTGGCGCTTGCCGCCGGCCACCAGCTTGCCGCCCTTGGCCAGCGCGTCGGCGATGTGCTCTTCCACCTTGGCCACCGCGTTCATGTCTATCATCGGGCCCTGGGTGACGCCGGCCTCCAGGCCGTTGCCCACCTTGAGCTTGGCCACCGCGACGGCGAACTTCTCGGCGAAGGCGTCGTAGACGCCGTCCTGCACCAGCAGCCGGTTGGCGCAGACGCAGGTCTGGCCGGCGTTGCGGTATTTGGAGATGATGGCGCCTTCCACCGCGGCGTCGAGATCGGCGTCGTCGAAGACGATGAAGGGCGCGTTGCCGCCCAGTTCCATCGACACTTTCTTGACGGTGTCCGCGCATTGGGCGATCAGCTTGCGGCCCACTTCGGTGGAGCCGGTGAAGGAGAATTTCTTCACCGCGTCGTTGCCGGTCAGCA
The DNA here is from genome assembly GCF_001043705.1 of Chromobacterium sp. LK11. Lineage (NCBI taxonomy): Bacteria > Pseudomonadati > Pseudomonadota > Betaproteobacteria > Neisseriales > Chromobacteriaceae > Chromobacterium > Chromobacterium sp. LK11. The sequence goes on along the minus strand of NZ_LDUR01000017.1, from coordinate 121,630 downwards.
CCGCGCCGATTTCGCTGGAGCCGCCGGTCAGCACCGAGAACACGCCGGCGGGAATGCCGGCGCGCTCGGCCAGCACCGCCAGCGCCAGCGCTGACAGCGGGGTCTGGCTGGCCGGACGCACCACCATCGGGCAGCCGGCGGCCAGCGCCGGCGCCGCTTTGCGCGTGATCATCGCATTGGGGAAGTTCCACGGCGTGATCGCGGCGGTGACGCCTATCGGCTCCTTGTTGACCAGGATGCGCTTGTCGGCGCCGGGGGAGGGTATGGTGTCGCCGTACAGGCGCTTGGCTTCTTCGGCGTACCACTCGATGTAGGACGCGCCGTAGGCGATTTCGCCCTTGGCTTCCGAGAGCGGCTTGCCTTGTTCGCTGGTGAGGATGACCGCCAGGTCGTCCTGGTTCGCCATCACCAGATCGAACCAGCGGCGCAGCAGGGCGGCGCGTTCTTTCGCCGGCTTGCGCTTCCAGCCTAGGAAGGCCTCGGCCGCGCCGGCCACGGCGCGTTCGGCTTCGGCCTTGCCCATCTTGGGCACGCTGGCGATGATTTCGCCGGTGGCCGGATTGCTCACCGGGATGGTTTCGCCGTTGTCGGCGTCAAGCCAGACGCCGTTCACATAGCACTGCTGTCTCAGCAGCGCGGGGTCTTTCAAATTCAACATGCGGCTCTCCAACGCGGAAAATGTCGGATAAGGCCCGCGCCGGGCGGCGCGGGCCTTGAACTATGCACAGGCGCTTAAGCTTTGAGCGCGGCTTCCAGCTTGGCCAGGCCTTCTTCGAACACCGCGTCTTCTATGGTCAGCGGGAACAGGAAGCGGACCACGTTGGCGTAGACGCCGCAGGTCAGCAGGATCAGGCCGGATTCCAGCGCCTTGGTCTGCACTTTCTTGGCGAAGTCCGGGTCAGGCTGGGAGCTGCCGGGCTGGTTGAACTCCACCGCCAGCATCGCGCCCAGTCCGCGGACTTCGGCGATCTGCGGCACCGCGCCTTTCAGGCCGTGCAGTTTTTCCTTCAGCAGTTCGCCCAGGCGGTTGGCGCGGTCCAGCAGCTTTTCCTCGGCGATGACGTCGATCACCGCCAGCGCCGCGGCCACCGCCAGCGGGTTGCCGGCGTAGGTGCCGCCCAGGCCGCCGGGGGCCGGGGCGTCCATCAGCTCGGCGCGCCCGGTCAGCGCGGACAGCGGGAAGCCGCCGGCCAGCGATTTGGCCATGGTGATCAGGTCGGCCTGCACCGAGTAGTGCTCCATCGCGAACAGCTTGCCGGTGCGGGCGAAGCCGGACTGCACTTCGTCGGCGATCAGCAGGATGCCGTGCTCGTCGCAGATCTTGCGCAGCTGCGCCACCCACTCGCTGGGCGCGGCGTAGAAACCGCCTTCGCCCTGCACCGGTTCAAAGATGATGGCGGCGACGCGCTTGGGGTCGACGTCGTATTTGAACAGCTTTTCCAGCCCGTGCAGGGAGTCTTCCACCGACACGCCGTGCAGTGCGTTGGGATAGGGAGCGTGATAGACATCGCCGGGGAAGGGGCCGAAGCCCACTTTGTACGGCGCCACCTTGCCGGTCAGCGCCATGCCCAGCAGGGTGCGGCCGTGGAAGGCGCCGCCGAAGGCGATCACGCCGGCGCGGCCGGTGGCGGCGCGCGCCACTTTCACCGCGTTTTCCACCGCTTCGGCGCCGGTGGTGAACAGCGCGGTTTTCTTCGCGTGCTGGCCCGGGGTCAGCTGGTTCAGCCGCTCGGCCAGGCGGATATAGGATTCGTAGGGGACGACTTGATAGCAGGTGTGGCTGAAGCGGGACAGTTGTTCGGCGACCGCGGCCTGCACCTTGTCGTGCAGATGGCCGGTGTTCAAGACGCCGATGCCGCCGGCGAAGTCGATGTAGCGTTTGCCGTCGGTGTCCCAGACTTCGGCATTCTTGGCGCGTTCGGCAAAGAAGCCGCACATGACGCCCACGCCGCGCGGGGTGGCGTCGGCCTTGCGTTGCATCAAATCCTTATTGCTCATCTGCTATCTCCTCGACGTTGTGCGGTCGGCGCCGCATCGGACGGGCCGCCGCGAATCGGTGTCGGAACGGGGCTGGTCTGTCATGGCGCCGGTTGCCGCTCCGTGGTTTTTTGCTTTCATTATTGCTGTCTGACCATCTCAGGCATTCTATGTTCGTGTTTAGCAAAAAGCTACACATGCCCTAAAAAATTAAACACCTGTTGCGTGGACGTCAGCGGGGGAAGGAGAGGGACGGAAAGAAGCGGAAGAAGGCGGCGGCCATGCCGGTTGGCATGACCGCGGAGAAGCGGATTTAACGGCGGATGACGGCGTTGACCTTGCCCAGCACCTCGCTGTCCAGTTGGCCGGCGGCCTGGGACAGCGACAGCCGCGCGATCAGATAGTCGTACTTGGCGGTGGCCAGGCTGGTCAGCGTCGAGTAGTAGGCCTGTTCGGCCTGCAGCAGGTCGATATTGGTGCGGATGCCCACTTCCTTGCCCAGGCGGGTGGATTCGACCTTGCTTTTGGCCGAGATCAGCAGCTGTTCCTGGGCGCGCACCAGCGCCGCGCCGTTGGTGACGCCGAGGAAGGTGCGGCGCACGTCTTCGCGCACCTGGCGGCGGGTGGCTTCCAGCTTGTCCTTGGCGGACTCTTGCTGCGCCGCGGCCTCGCGCACTTGCGAGTTGATGCCGCCGCCGGCGAACAAGGGCAGGGTGACGCCGACGCCTATGCTGCTGCCGCGGGTGTGCGGCTGTTGCATCGGGGCGCGGGTCTGGGTGTCGCTGTAGCCGGCGGTCAGGCTGATCACCGGCAGGTGGCCGCCCTTTTTCTCGGTGACGTTCTTGTCGGCGATCTCCAGCGCCTGCTCGGCGGTCTTGATGCTCAGGCTGTTGCGCAGGGCGATCCCGATCCAGGCTTCCAGCGTGGCCGGCGTCGGCAGTTCCAGCGGCAGCTTGTCCAGCACCGGCTGGATGGTCTTGGGGTCCAGGCCGGTGACGCGGCGCAGATTGTTTTCCGCCAGCTCCAGGCTGTTGATCGCCTTGATCTCCTGAGCCACTGCGCCGTCGTAGCCGGCCTGGGCTTCATGGGTGTCGGTGATGGTGGCGGTGCCCACTTCGAAGGCGGTCTTGGCCTGTTCCAGCTGTTGCTGGAAGGTTTTCTTGCTGGCGCTGGTGGCGGACAGGGTGTCCTTGGCCAGCAGCACGTTGAAATAGGCCTGCGAGGTGTCCAGGATCAATTGCTGCTCGGCCGCGCCGAAGCTGGTTTCCGCCTGCTGCGTCGCCAGCTTGCCTTTTTGGTAGCCGGTGTATTTGCCGACGTCGAACAGCGGCTGCTGCAGATTGACGCCGTAGGTGGTGGCGTCGTAGCGGCCCTGGCCGGCGGGCGCGATCGGATTGGTGTAGTTGTAATTGGCGGTGGCGCCGACCTGGGGCATCAGCAGCGCGCGGCCCTGCACTGCTTTCTCGCGGCCGGCGTCGAGGTCGGAGCGCGCGGCGGCGAAGTCGGCGTTGTAGTCGCGGGCGGCGCGCCAGGCTTCGACCAGGTCGAAGGCGTGGGCCGGCAGGGCGAAACTCAGCAGCAGCAGGCTGCCCAGCACGGGCAATCGGAATCGGGTCTTGTTCATTTGTGTTTGTATGCTCGGTTTGTTTTGTCTCAATCGCGCGCTCAGGCTTGAGGCCGTCGTATCTTGAACCATTGCGCGTACAGCGCCGGCAGGAACAGCAGGGTTAGTACCGTGGCCACCAGCAGCCCGCCCATGATGGCCACCGCCATCGGTCCCCAGAAGGTGCTGCGGCTCAGCGGAATCATCGCCAGGATCGCCGCCAATGCCGTCAGCATGATAGGCCTAAAACGTCTAATTGTGGAGCCGACAATCGCGTGCCAGGGATCGATGCCGTCGCGAATGTCGTGCTCGATCTGATCGACTAGGATAACCGAGTTGCGCATGATCATGCCGGACAGCGCGATCACTCCCAGCATGGCGACGAAGCCGAAGGGCGCGCTGAAGGCGATCAGGGTCAGCGTCACGCCTATCATGCCCAGCGGCGCGGTCAGCAGCACCATGATGGTGCGCTGCACGCTATGCAGCTGCAACATCAGCAGGGTGATCACCACCACCAGCATCAGCGGCGCCACCGCGGCGATGGCTTTTTGCGATTTGGCGCTGGATTCCATGCTGCCGCCGGTTTCGATGTGATAGCCCAGCGGCAGGGTCTGCTCCAGCGCCTGCATCTTGGGCAGCAATTGCCGGGAGATGTCCGCGCCCTGGGCGCCTTCCGCCGGGTCCGCGCTTACCGTGATGGCGGGCAGGCGGTTGCGCCGCCAGATGATGCTTTCCTCCGGCTGGTATTCGATGTGTCCGATCTGCGACACCGGCACGAAGCGGCCGCTGCCGGTTTGTATCATCAAATTGCCGAGGCCGGCGACATTCTTGCGCTCGTCCGGATTGAGCCGCGCGACGATGGCGATGGCCTGGTCGCCTTCGCGGAAGCTGGTGACGGTGGCGCCGGAGATCAGCATCTGCAATTGCTGCGACAATTGCTGCGAGGACAGGCCGAGCGCGCGCGCCTTGTCCTGATCGATGCGGATGCGCAGCGCCTTCACCTGTTCGCCCCAGTTGATGTTGACCTGGCGCGTGGACGGATGCGCGCGCATCAGCGCCTCCACCTGGGCGGCGATGGCGCGCACCTTGGCGTGGTCCTCACCCATCACCCGGAACTGCACCGCGTAGCCCACCGGCGGGCCGTTCTCCAAGCGGGTCACCCGGCCGCGGACGTTGGGGAAGTCGTTGTCGAACAGTTTTTCCAGCCGTTTCTTCACGTTTTCGCGCACATGCTCGTCGCGGGTCATCAGCATCAGCTGCGCGTAGTTCAGGTGTTGCAGCTGCTGATCCAGCGGCAGATAGAAGCGCGGGCTGCCGCTGCCCACATAGCTGGTGACGCTGACGATGTCCGGGTCGCGCTTGAGCAGCGCTTCCAGTTTCTCCACTTCGCGCTCGGTGGCCTGATGGCTGGCGCCGCGCGGCAGCCACATGTCCACCATCAACTCGGGCCGGTTGGATGAGGGGAAGAACTGCTGGGCCACCAGCAGTTTGAAGGCGAGCAGGGACAGCACGAAGGCGGCCAGGGTCAGCGCGATCACGGTCTTGCGCCGCTCCAGGCACCATTCCACCACCCGGCGGAAGCGGCGGTAGAACGGTTTGTCGTAGACATCGTGCGTCTCGTGCTGCTGCAGGTTTTCCGGCAGCAGCTTGTAGCCCAGATAGGGGGTGAACACCACGGCGACGATCCAGGACAGCACCAGCGCGATGCCGACCACGGCGAACAGGCTGAACACGTATTCGCCGGCGTTGGACTTGGCGATGCCCACCGGCAGGAAGGTGGCCGCGGTGATCAGGGTGCCGGTCAGCATCGGGAAGGCGGTGCTGGTGTAGGCGAAGGTGGCGGCCTGGAATTTGCTCCAGCCCTGTTCCAGCTTCAAGGCCATCATTTCCACCGCGATGATGGCGTCGTCCACCAGCAGGCCCAGCGCGATGATCAGCGAGCCCAGCGAGATGCGCTGCAGGTCGATGTTGAAGAAATACATCGCCAGAAAGGTCATCGCCAGCACCAGCGGGATGGACAGCGCCACCACGATGCCGGTGCGCAGGCCCAGGCTGAAGAAGCTGACCGCCAGCACGATGACCACGGCCTCCACCAGCGAGCGCATGAATTCCCCAACCGCGTTCTTGACCACCTTGGGCTGATCAGACACCGAGTGGATTTCCACGCCCACCGGCAGCTTGGACTGGATCTGCTGCATCGAGGCGTCCAGGTTCTTGCCCAGGCGCAGCACGTCGCCGCCGCCCTTCATGGTGATGGCCATGCCCAGCACCGGCTTGCCGTTGAAGCGCATGGTGTTCTGCGGCGGGTCGATATAGCCGCGCTTGACCGTGGCGATGTCGCCCAGGCGGAAGGTTTTGCCGTTGACGGTGACCGGGGTGGCGGCGATGGCCTCCACGCTGGCGTAGTTGCCGGTGGGGCGGACCCAGATGCGGTCGCTGGCGGTTTCGAACACGCCGGACGGCGTCATCGCGTTTTGCTGCTGCAGGGCTTTCCAGATCGCGCCGGTGTCCAGGCCCAGCGAGGCCAGCTTGGCGGTGGACAGGTCCACGTAGACGCGTTGCTCCTGCACGCCCAGCAGGCTGACCTTGGCCACGTCCGGCACGCGCAGGATCTCGCGCTTGGCGTCTTCCAGGTATTGACGCAGCTCTTCGTAGCTGAAGCCGTCGCCGGCGAAGGCGTAGATATTGCCGAAGGTGTCGCCGAACTCGTCGTTGAAGAAGGGGCCCTGGATCTCCGCGGGCAGGGTGGCGCGGATATCGCCTATCTTCTTGCGCACCTGATACCACAGCTGCTGCACGTTCTTGGGCGGCACGTCCTCGCGCACCGAAATCAGCAGCAGGCTTTCGCCGGGCTTGGTGTAGCTCTGGACGAAGTCGATCTCGCCCATTTCCTGCAGTTTTTCCTCCAGCTTGTTGGTGACCTGCTGTTCCATTTCCAGCGTGCCGGCGCCGGGCCAATAGGCTTGCACCAGCATGGCCTTGAAGGTGAATTCCGGGTCTTCCTTCTGGCCCAGCTGGGTATAGGCCCAGACCCCGGCCAGCATCAGCATCACCATCAGGTAGCGCACCAGCGACTGGTGGCGCAGCGCCCATTCGGACAAGTTCAGTTTTTTCATGGCCGTCTCAGCGCTCCAGCAGTTTCACGGCCTGGCCGTCGCGCAGCAGGTGGATGCCGGCGGTGACGATCTTGTCGCCCGGCCGCACGCCCTGGGACAGGGTGACGGAATCGGCGTCGACGCGGCTGATCGTCACCGCGCGGCGGGCGACCTTGCCGTTGGCGGCGATCAGCCAGACGTAGTGCTTGCCCTGCTCGTCCAGCAGCGCGGTCAGCGGTAGCCGCATCCGCGTGTCGGCGGCGTCAGGCAGCGCGACGTTGGCGGTCATGCCCAACTGCAGGCGGCTGGAGTCGCCGCCGATGGCGACGCGCGCAGCATAGGTGCGGGTGGCCGGATCGGCGTCGGCCGCCAGTTCGCGCAGCGTGCCCGGCAGCGGCGCGCCGCCGTTCCACAGCTGCACCTGGAATTGGCCGGCGCGGCGCACCTTGTCCAGCGCGTTCTCCGGCACCTGGATCGCGGCTTCGCGCGCGCCGTCCTGAGACAGCCGCGCCATGGCCTGGCCGGCGGCCACCACCAGGCCGGGCTCGGCCACCATCTGGCTCAACACGCCGTCGGCGTCCGCCACCAGGCTGGTGTAGCCGGTCTGGTTGCGGCTGGCCGCCAGTTGCGCCCTGGCCTGGTCCGCCTTGGCGCGGGCGGCGTTGACCGCGTTCTGCTGGCCGTCCACCTGGGCCTGGCTGACGAACTGCTTGGCCAGCAGTTCGCGGTAGCGTTTCAGGTTCAGTTCCTGCTGGGCCTGGTCGGACTGAGCGGCGGCCAACTGCGCCTGTTTGGCGGAGAGATCCAGCGCGTAGTCGCTGGGGTCCAGCCGCGCCAGCACCTGGCCCTTCTTCACCCGGTCGCCGCTGTTGGCCAGCTTGGCCACCACCTTGCCGGCCACGCGGAAGGCCAGATTGGTCTCGTGGCGGGCGCGGATTTCGCCGGCGTAGCTGTCGCCCTGTTGCGAAGCGGTGGCGCCGGCCACCACGTAGCGGACCGGGCGCGGCGCTTCCGGCGGCGCCTCCGGCTTGCTGCAGGCGGCGAGGGTCAGGCTGGCGATGCCCAGCCAGAGGCAGTGAGCGGCAGTTTTCATGTCAATTCTCGTAGGTGGGATTCTTCAGGCCTTGCAGCACCAGCTGCAAGGCTTCGCTCAAGTGCGCGCGGGAGTATTGATGCGAGTAGCCGCAGACATCGGGCACCACCTTGGCGAAGGAGTGGGCCCAGGTCATCGCCATCACCAGCGGCGCCAGCAGCGCGTCGCTGCTGCTGGCGATGGGCAGGTCGCGGAATTCTCCGCTGTCCATGCCGCGGCGCAGGATGTGCTCGACCATGCGCAGACAGGGCGAGATCACCTCGGTGGTGTAGAAGCGCGCCAGTTCCGGGAAGTTGGTGGCTTCGGCGATGGCCAGTTTGCACAGACCGGCGGCCGGGGTGGCGCCCACTTCGTCCCACCATTTGAGCAGCAGGATCTGCAGCAGCTCGCCCACCGGGCCCTGGTGCTGCTGTTCCAGTTCCACGAAGGCGTTGAGCCGGCTGGACAGGTGATGGCGCACCATGGCCTTGAAGATTTCTTCCTTGTTCTGGAAGTACAGATAGGGCGTGCCCTTGGTCACGCCTGCGGCGCGGGCGATGTCTTCCATCTTGGTGGCGCTGAAGCCTTTCTCTACGAACAGGGTCAGCGCGGCGTCCAGGATTTCGCTGGGACGCGCGTCTTTTTTGCGCTGCCAGCGCGAGGCGGGGGCTTGTGCCATGGTTGTGTAGCTGAATCTTGGTTCATTAATGATTCGGACTGTAGGGCAGAATGCCGTTGTTCTGCAATTAATAAATCACAGTTCATTAACGAGCTTGATTAAAATGCAACAGATCAGAACCGTCATAATCGCCGGCCGGCAACGGCGCGGCGCAAACCTGGAGAACGCCGTGCCGACCGATGCAGCAGAAAAAGCCCTGATTCTTGCCGAAGCCCTGCCTTATATCCGCCGTTTCGCCGGCAAGACCCTGGTGATCAAGTACGGCGGCAACGCGATGACCGACGCGGCTTTGAAAGAGGGCTTCGCCAAGGACGTGGTCTTGCTCAAGCTGGTGGGCATCAATCCGGTGGTGGTGCACGGCGGCGGCCCGCAGATCAACGAGCTGTTGAACCGCGTGGGCAAGCAGGGCGAGTTCATTCAGGGCATGCGCGTCACCGACTCCGACACCATGGACCTGGTGGAAATGGTGCTGGGCGGCTTGGTGAACAAGGAAATCGTCTCGCTGATCAACAAGCACGGCGGCAAGGCCGTCGGCCTGACCGGCAAGGACGGCCACTTCATCCGCGCCAGCAAGATGTATCTGAAATCCGAAACCGACGACGAGATCGACATCGGCCAGGTGGGCGAAATCTCCGGCATCGATCCGTCGCTGGTGTCCTTGCTGGACAGCCAGGACTTCATCCCGGTGGTGGCGCCCATCGGCGTCGGCGAGGACGGCGAGGCCTACAACATCAACGCCGATCTGGTGGCCGGCAAGCTGGCGGAGACGCTGGGCGCGGAAAAGCTGGTGTTGATGACCAATACCCCGGGCGTGCTGGACAAGAGCGGCAAGCTGCTGACCGGGCTGTCCGCGCAGCAGGTGGACGGCCTGTTCGCCGACGGCACCATACATGGCGGCATGTTGCCCAAGATCAGCTCGGCGCTGGACGCGGCGCGCAACGGCGTCAACGCGGTGCACATCATCGACGGCCGCGTGCCGCACGCGCTGTTGCTGGAGATCCTGACCGACGCCGGCGTCGGCACCATGATCCGGGCCTGACGCGCGTTTCCGCCCAGGCAGGCGAGGGCGCGGGCCGCCGCGCTTACCGAGGCGCCGCAGCCTGCGCTATAGTGGATTGGTGGGCGCTCGTCCGCGTCGCCTGGCGGCGGGAGAGGGCTACGGGAACGGCCGGATTGCCGGTTTGAAAGGGGACATGCATGCAAACGGTAAGACAGTTGTTGGACAGCAAGCCAAACCGAGCCTTGGTCTATGTGAACCCGGACAGCACGGTGTTCCAGGCCTTGCAGGTGATGGCGGAAAACGACATCGGCGCGGTGCTGGTGATGGAGGAGGGCGGCATCGTCGGCATCTTCTCCGAACGCGATTACGCGCGGCGCATCGTGTTGCAGGGCCGCACCTCCGCCGGCACCAAGGTGCGCGACATCATGACCAGCCGCGTGGTCTACGTGACGCCCAGCCAGACGCTGGACGACTGCATGGGCCTGATGACGGAAAAGCGCATCCGCCACCTGCCGGTGCTGGAAGGCAGCGACGTGATGGGCATGTTGTCCATCGGCGACCTGGTGCGCGCCACCATAGAAGAGCAGGAACAGGTGATCAACCACCTGGTCCATTACATCCAGTCCGCCTGAGCGCGCGCTCAGCCCGGCGGCGCCAGCCGCAACCGCAGCGCTTGCAGAGCCGGCGCGATGCGTTCGCGCATCGCGCCTTCGTTCAAGGCGAAGGCCGGACCGCTGGCGTTCAGCGCCATCGCCGGCTGGCCGGGCACGGCCAGGTGCACGCCCACCGCCATCACATCCGCCTCGTATTCTCCGAAGGACGCGGAATAGCCCTGGCGCAGATAGTCCTGGCGAGCCTCCTCCAGACGAGCGCTGATTTCCTCCCACTCCGCGCCGTAGCGCGCGGCCAGCAGCGGCTGCAGCTTGAGCTGTTCCGCCGCCGGCAAGCCGGCGTAATAGGCGCGGCCTATGGCGGTGGTGGCCAGCGGCACCCTTGAGCCCACGGTCAGTTGCACCGAGATGCGGGCCGGGCTGCGGCAGGTTTCCAGATACACCATATCGCTGCCGTCGCGCAGCGCCAGGCTGATGGACATGCCTTGTTCCAGCGCGAACTCGCGCATCAGCGGCCCGGCGATCTGGCGGATGTCGTAGCTGGCCAGCACGGTGGAGCCCAAGGCCAGCACCGCCAGTCCCAGCCGGTAGTGGCCGCTGGCCTCGTCCTGGGCCAGATAGCCCAGCCGGGTCAGAGTGTAGCTCAAACGCGACACTGTTGATTTCGGCAGGCCGGTGCGTTTGGCCAGCTCCTGGTTGGACAGCGCCAGCTCGCCGGGGCGAAACGCCGCCAGCACTTCCAGTCCGCGCGCCAGCGCGGTGACGAACAGCCGGTCCTTGTCGGTTTCCAAATCCATTGCATCCATCTTGTTTCGTGAGCCTCCGCTGGGGTTGCGCGCAGGGGGCGGGCGTCGAGTTTCGCAAAAACGCTTTACATCCGTCCAGGCGGCGATTAGCCTATTCTGCAATGTGAAACCAAGTTCCGCAATGCGGAACAAGTTAACGCGGAGACAGAACTTATGGCAGCCCCCTCCAGTCGCGCGCCGTTCAACTGGGACGATCCTCTGCTTTTGGCCGAATGCCTGAGCGAAGAAGAACGCATGGTGCAGCAGAGCGCCTATGACTACTGTCAGGACAAGCTGTTTCCGCGGGTGCTGAGCGCCAACCGCGAAGAACGCTTCGACCGTGAAATCATCAACGAGATGGGCGAGCTGGGCCTGCTGGGCTGCACCATCGAAGGTTACGGCTGCGCCGGCCTCAGTCACGTGGCCTACGGCCTGGTGGCGCGCGAGGTGGAGCGCGTGGACTCCGGCTACCGCTCGGCGATGAGCGTGCAGTCCAGCCTGGTGATGCATCCGATCTGGGCTTACGGCTCGGACGCGCAGAAGGACAAGTACCTGCCGCGGCTGGCCAGCGGCGAATGGCTGGGCTGTTTCGGCCTGACCGAGCCGGACTCCGGCTCGGACCCGGCCAGCATGAAGACCCGGGCGCGCAAGGTGGACGGCGGCTATCTGCTCAACGGCAGCAAGATGTGGATCACCAACAGCCCGCAGGCCGACGTGTTCGTGGTCTGGGCCAAGGACGACGAGGACGAAATCCGCGGCTTCGTGCTGGAGAAGGGCATGGCCGGCCTGTCCGCGCCCAAGATCCACGGCAAGTTTTCGCTGCGCGCCTCCATCACCGGCGAAATCGTGATGGACGACGTGCTGGTGCCGGAGGACGCCATCCTGCCGGGCGTCAAGGGTTTGAAAGGGCCGTTCGGCTGCCTGAACAAGGCGCGCTACGGCATCGCCTGGGGCGCGCTGGGCGCCGCCGAATTCTGCTGGCACGCGGCGCGCCAGTACACGCTGGACCGCAAGCAGTTCGGCCGTCCGCTGGCCGCCAACCAGCTGATCCAGCTGAAGCTGGCCAATATGCAGACCGAAATCAGCCTGGGCCTGCACGCGGCGCTGCGCGTGGGCCGCTTGATGGACGAGGGCAAGGCCGCGCCGGAAATGATCTCGCTGATCAAGCGCAACAACTGCGGCAAGGCGCTGGACATCGCCCGGCTGTCGCGCGACATGCACGGCGGCAACGGCATCGCCGACGAATTCCATGTGATCCGCCACGTGATGAACCTGGAGGCGGTCAACACTTACGAAGGCACGCACGATGTGCATGCCTTGATTCTGGGCCGAGCCCAGACCGGTATTCAGGCATTTGCCTGATAAGCCGGCGCGGCCGGGAGGCCGGCCGCGCCGTTATTCCTGTCTGTCCTTGGAGGCCCGGCTTGCCGGGCCGCTTTTTTTCGATGGACCGATGTATCGGGAGACGCAGATGACGGGCGCGCTGGAAGGCATCAAGGTATTGGATTTGTCCAGGGTATTGGCGGGGCCGTGGACCGGCCAGCTGCTGGCGGACCTGGGCGCGGAAGTGATCAAGGTGGAGCGCCCGGGCTGCGGCGACGATACCCGGCAATGGGCGCCGCCCAGCCTGCCGGACGGCACCGCCGCCTATTTCCTGTGCGCCAACCGCGGCAAGAAATCGCTGACCGTGGACATCTCCCAGCCGGAGGGGCAGGACATCGTCCGCCGGCTGGCCGCCGACGCCGACGTGCTGATCGAAAACTACAAGGTGGGCGGCTTGGCCAAATACGGGCTGGATTACGCCAGCCTGGCCGAACTCAATCCGCGGCTGGTGTACTGCTCGATCACCGGCTTCGGCCAGGACGGGCCGTACGCGCAGATGGCCGGCTACGACTACATCGTGCAAGGCATGTCCGGGCTGATGAGCATTACCGGACCGGCCGACGGCGAGCCGCACAAGGTGGGCGTGGCGGTCACCGACCTGTTCACCGGGCTCTACGCCGCCAACGCGATCCAGGCCGCGCTATGGGCGCGGCAGCGCAGCGGGCGCGGCCAGCATATCGACATGGCCTTGTTCGACTGCGCGCTGGCGATGCTGGCCAACGTCAATATGAACTGGCTGGTGGGCGGCGCGGTGCCGCCGCGGCTGGGCAACGGCCATCCCAACATCGTGCCCTATCAGGTGTTCAAGTGCGCCGGCGACGGCCACTTCATCCTGGCCTGCGGCAACGACCGCCAGTTCCGTTCGGTATGCGAGCTGATCGGCCGGCCGGAGCTGGCCGACGATCCCCGCTACGCCAGCAATCCGCAACGCGTCGCGCACCGCGACGCGCTGGTGCCGCTGCTGGCCGCCGGCTTCCTGGCCCAGCCGCGCGACGCCTGGCTGGCGCTGCTGGACCAGGCGGGCGTGCCCTGCGGGCCGATCAACACCGTGGACGAAGCCTTCGCCGATCCGCAAATCCGGCATCGGCAAATGCAGATCGAGCTGCCGGGACAGGACGGCCAGGCCGTGCCGCTGGTGGCCTGCCCGATCAAACTGTCGGACACGCCGCCGCAATACCGAGACGCGCCGCCTCGGCTGGGGCAGCATACCGAAGCCTTGCTGGAGCAGGCCGGCTACGGCGCGGACGAGATCGCCCGTCTGCGCGGAGTGGGCGTGATCTGAAACGGTTGAATGCCTTTGGCATTTATCGGGTCCGGGTGTCGAGCGCGGATTCGTGCGAGAATGCGCCGTCGAGTTGCCGCCGGCGGTCTGCGCCGCGGCAAGGTCCACCGCCATGCTCAATCAAATGCCCAGCGTGAAGAGCCGCTTCCTTTTCATCTGTTGTCTGTTCGCCGGGCTATTGTCCTGCGCCGCGGCTTACGCCGCCCTGCCGGCAGTGCCCAAGCCCGCGGCCAAGCCGGCGGCGTCGGCGCCCGCGGTCAGCCTGGCGGACAAGCTGGCCGAGGCGCAGCAGGCGCTGGATCAGTTGGAAACCATCAAGCTGGACAAGTTGCCGGCCGGCGTCACGGCGGGGGAGCTGCTGTTTAGGCGCGCCTTGCTGGAGCGTTTGGTGGCGTCCTACGCCTGGCAGCTGGATCTGGCGGGCGAACGCGACCAACGGCTGAGGCAGCAGGCCGAGGCCGAGGAGGCCTTGCGGAACTGGAACGGCTTCGCGCAAGCCGGCCCCTATCCGGTGTCCTTGGTCGAGGGCTTGCGCAGCCGCCTGCAGACCGGCGGCTGGGAAAAGGATACCCAGCAGGCGCAGCAACTGATGCTGTCGCAGATGCAGGAGGCGATGCGCAACAGCCTCAAGCTCAACGAAGTGAGCTTGCGCCAGGCGCGGGAACAACTGGAAGGCGCGGCGGCCGGCGAAGCCGCGGCGCTGCGCTGGCGGATGGACGGCGCGCGCTGGCGCCGCGACATCAGCGCGTCGGAACTGCTGCAGTTCGACGCCTTGGGACAGGTGCTGCGCATACGTCAGCAGACGCTGCAGGCGCAGCTGGATTTATGGCGCAAGCAACTGGACGGCATCGGCAAGCAGGTCCGTTTCCAGCCGGCCGAGTTGGACGGGGTGCAGCGGCGGCTGGGCGAGGAGCGGCTGCGGCTGGAGCGGGAGATGGGCGCGCACGAGCAGCGCCGCCGCCGGGTCAAAGGCGAGCTGGAGGAGCTGGAGAGGCAACTGGCCGCCTTGAAGCAGAAAAAGGACGCGCCGGCGCAGGCGGCGCTGCTACAGGATTTGACCCAGCGCACAGTCGAGCAGCGCCAGGCTCTGGACAATAGCGACCTCGCGGTGCAGCTGATGCGCATCCGCCAGGAGGCCAACTCTCAGGAAAGCGGCATCTGGGAATACCGCTACCAGCTGTACGCCGGCAAGGCGGCCAATCTGGCCGAAGTGGCCACCGCCAGCCATCAGGCCGGCGAGGAATTGGGCGCGGTGCGCGACTACCTGCAAAAAGAGGCCGAGCTGACCATGGCCAAGATGGCGGACGTGCAACATGAAATCGGCCTGGACAGCGGCGGCGGCCACGCGCTGGCGGTGCTGCAGCTGCTGCGCCAGCGGCTGGACATCGTCAACGCCGCGCAGCAACCGGTGCAGGCGGCCTTGACCGGCATTCTGCTGCTGCAGCAGGAGTTCGACGTCGGCGCGCCGGCGACGGGCTCGCCGCAAGAGGTGTCGCGCCGGCTGAGCGAGCGCGTATTGCAGGCGGCGCGGGCGCTGTGGAATTATGAGCTGTTCAGCGCCGACGACAGCGTGGAGATCAACGGCCAGAAGGTGCAGGCCACCCGCAGCGTGACCATAGGCAAGAGCCTGGGCGCCATTCTGGTGCTGCTGATAGGCTACGCCGCCAGCACCGCGCTGCTGCGCGCTTTGCGGCGCCTGGCCACGCAGCGGCTGGGCGTCAGCGAGGCCGCCGCCAATATCTGGTGGCGCTGGAGCTATGTCTGCGTGATCGCGCTCCTGGTGGTGTTCGCGCTCAACCTGGTCAAGATTCCGCTGACGGTGTTCGCCTTCCTGGGCGGCGCGCTGGCGATCGGCATCGGCTTCGGCACCCAGAACCTGCTGAAGAACCTGATCAGCGGCGTGATGCTCTTGGTGGAGCGGCCGCTGAAAGTGGGCGACTTCGTCCAGGTGGGCGGCATCAGCGGCACCGTCAGCAGCATAGGACTGCGCTCTTCGGTGGTGCGCGCAGGCGACGGCATCGAAACGCTGATCCCCAACTCCACCTTCGTGGAGAGCGCGGTGACCAACTGGACTTACAGCAACCGGCGGATTCGCCGGAAAATCGCCATCGGCGTGGCTTACGGCAGCCCGCCGCGCGAGGTGTGCAATCTGTTGCTGGCGGAGGCGGAGCGTCATGGCCTGGTGCTCAAGGAGCCGCCGCCGCGGGTGCTGTTCAGCAACTTCGGCGCCGACGCGCTGGAGTTCGAGTTGGAATACTGGCTGGACATCGGCGACGCCGACTCCGTGCTGGTGGCCAGCGACCTGCGTCACATGATAGACGGCGCGCTGGCCAAGGCCGGCATCGAGCTGCCTTTCCCGCAGCGCGATGTGCATTTGCAACAGGGCGAGCCCCTACAGATTGAAGTCAGACGGGCGGCCGACGGTCGGACGGCTGACAGTTTTTAAACGGTTGTTTGATTTTTGATCGCGCGCCATGCAACATGCATGCGGCAGCGGGGCTTTTGAACCCGGCGCGCGATTAAGGAGATGCAGTGGAACGCGATTACATGGAATACGATGTGGTGATCGTCGGCGGCGGCCCCTCCGGGCTGACCGCGGCGATTCGCCTGAAGCAACTGGCGGCGGAGCAAGGCCGCGAGCTCAGCGTCTGTCTATTGGAGAAGGGCTCGGAAATCGGCGCCCACATCCTGTCCGGCGCGGTGATCGAGCCGAGGGTGCTCAACGAGCTGATCCCGGACTGGAAGGAAAAAGGCGCGCCGCTGACCACCGAGGCCAAGTCCGACCGCTTCCTGTTGCTGACCGAAACCGAGTCCATCCAGCTGCCGACGCCGCCGCAGATGCACAACCACGGCAACTACATCGTCAGCCTGGGCAATTTCTGTCGCTGGCTCGGCCAGCAGGCCGAGGAACTGGGCGTGGAAATCTACCCCGGCTTCGCCGCCGCCGAAGTGCTGTACCACGAGGACGGCTCGGTCAAGGGCGTGGCCACCGGCGACATGGGCATAGGCAAGGACGGCGAGAAAACCGACGCCTGGCAGCCCGGCATGGAACTGTGGGCCAAGCAGACCATCTTCGCCGAAGGCTGTAGGGGCTCGCTGACCAAGACGCTGTTCGAGCGTTTCCGTCTGAACGACGGCGCCGATCCGCAAACCTACGGCATCGGCATCAAGGAGTTGTGGGAAGTGCCGCCTGAGCTGCACCAGCCGGGCAGCATCACCCATACCGTGGGCTGGCCGGTGGACACCGCCACCTACGGCGGTTCCTTCATGTACCACTTGGAGAACAATCAGGTAGTGGTCGGCTTCGTCATCGGCCTGGACTACCAGAACCCCTATCTGTCGCCGTTCGAGGAATTCCAGCGCTTCAAGACCCATCCGGCGATCCGCAAGGTGTTCGAAGGCGGCCGCCGCCTGTCCTACGGCGCGCGCGCGCTGACCGAGGGCGGCCTGCAAAGCCTGCCGCGGCTGACCTTCCCCGGCGGCTTGCTGGTGGGCGACACCGCCGGCTTCCTCAACGTGCCCAAGATCAAGGGCACCCATACCGCGATGCAGTCGGCGATGCTGGCGGCGGAGGCGGTGTTCGAACTGCTGGGCCAGGAGCGGCCGGCGCGCGAAGCCACCGCCTACAGCCAGAAGTTCAAGCAAAGCTGGCTGCACGAGGAACTGCACCGGGTGCGCAATATCCGGCCGTCGTTCCGCTGGGGCCTGTGGCCGGCGATGATTTACTCGGCGCTAGACACCTTTTTGTTCCGCGGCAAGGCGCCGTGGACGCTGCGCCATCACCAGGCCGACCATCAAAGCCTGAAGCCGGCCGACGAGTGCGCGCCCATCGCCTATCCCAAGCCGGACGGGGTGCTGACCTTCGACCGCCTGTCCTCGGTGTTCATCTCCAACACCAATCACGGCGAGGACCAGCCGCCGCATCTGAAGCTGAAGGACGCCAGCGTGCCGGTGGCGCTCAACCTGGCCAAGTACGATGCGCCGGAACAGCGTTACTGCCCGGCCGGCGTCTACGAGATCGTCGGCCGCGAAGAGGGCGAGCCGCGCTTGCAGATCAACGCGCAGAACTGCGTGCACTGCAAGACCTGCGACATCAAGGACCCGAGCCAGAACATCGTCTGGACCACGCCGGAAGGCGGCGGCGGCCCCAATTACCCCAATATGTAAACGGGATGATTTGGCGAAACCCCGGAGCGCGCTCCGGGGTTTTTCTTGACAAGCCGGGCCGATTGTTGGCAGCATGGACGACATGACTCAATCTTTCGCCTTCTTCAACAGCTATTTTTATTGGTACCGCACACCGGCGGCGCCAAGGGATGGCTGTGAACTGAAAGATTGATCCAGCACTAGCAAGATTCCCGATAAATGCCGCCGCGCTACCGGCGGCATTTGTTTTTCCTCCCCGAAATACATGACCTCCGGAAGCCAGGCCAGACCCCAGGAGGTCCGTTCCATGAATGAAGTCAGCGATGCCGCGCAAATCGCGCGCCAGTCTTGGTCCCTGCTATGCCCCAGCGACGCCGTGCCGGTGAGAGTGTTGGCCGACGGCGAACGCTACGCCAACCGCCCGGCGCCGGACGCCGCGTGGATGGCCGGCGCGCGGCGCGACGGCGGCGTGCTGGAAAGCCGCTTGCCGCAGCTGCGCGCGATGGCCATGCTGCTGGCGGCGCAACGCTGGCGCGAACGGAGCGGGGAGACGCCGGCGCAGCTGGCCGACGCCGCGGACTGGCTGGCGGCGCGCATTCTGCTGCTGGGCCTCAGCCACGTGCTGGTGACGGCGGAGAGCTTTTCCCTGCTGGATCTGGCGAACCGTCGCTGCCGCGCGTGGTCGGAGCAGACCGGCCAGCCGTTTGCGGCGGCGCTGCCCATCCTGGTGGCGGACGCCGGCGGCGAATTCTGCCTGCAGGCCTGGAGCCGCAGCGCCGAAGTGGCGCTGGCCCTGGCCGGCGGCAGGGCGGAGGCGGCGCTGGCGCGGCATTGCGAACAGCGCTTGCAAGCGTTGCTGGCTAGGGTATCTTGTTAATTGTTTCGCATGAAATTTGAGCCGGGGAGGCATGATGTCCATGGACGTGATCACGCAAGAAGACGAACGCAAACTGAATAATCTGACCCTGGTGGTCTATATCCTGCAGGCAATCAGCCTGTTTGTCGGCCTGACCGGCCTGGTGGCGGTGATCATCAATTACGTCAAGCGCGACGATGTGCGCGGCACGCGCTATGAAAGCCATTTCAGCTGGCAGATCCGCACTTTCTGGTGGGCCTTGCTCGGCACCGTGCTGGGCGTGGCGCTGGCCTGGATCCTGGTGGGCTTCGTGATCCTGGGCCTTACCTGGGTGTGGTATGTCTACCGCATCGTGCGCGGCTTCCTGAATTTCAACGACGGCAAGCCGATGCCGGAATAAAACGGCAAAAAAGACGGGCGCGGACATGGATGATGCCCGGCGCCCGCAAGGGTTCTGCGCGAACCGGAAAATAGGCGGCCGGCGGGCCGCTGGCTTTATGAAAGCCGCCTACATGCTAAACCCCGCGCCGTATCGTCCCCAGTCAAACCCCGCCCGCGTTTGCGCCATGTCAAGCCGGCGCCGGCGGCGGGCATGGCCAGAGCGCCGCGGTTTTGGCACAATGCGCAACTTGCTTGAAGGGAGCCGCAATGCAAGCCGATGATTTGCAAAGCCTGGTGACCCGGGCGATGCCGTTTGGCAAACACAAGGGCACGCTGATCTGCGATCTGCCCGGCAACTATCTGAACTGGTTCGCCCGCGAAGGCTTTCCACCCGGCGAAATTGGCCGCCTGCTGCAATTGATGCAGGAGCTGGACCATAATGGCCTAACCTATCTACTTGATCCGATAAGAAAGCGCTAGAAGCATGGCAATCCAATGGTTCCCCGGCCATATGAACAAGGCCCGCAAGGATGTGGCCGAGCGATTGAAAGACATCGACGTGGTCATTGAGATGCTGGACGCGCGCTTGCCGGCTTCCAGCGCCAATCCCATGCTGGCGCGCATGGCCAAGGGCAAGCCGCGGCTGATGATCCTGAACAAGCAGGACCTGGCCGACGCCGCCGCCACCCAGCAGTGGCTGGAATGGTATCGCGCCAAGAAAAACACCCAGGCGCTGGGCATGGACGCCGGCGAACGCGCGCCGGCGCAAAAGCTGGTGGCCGCCTGCCGCGAACTGGCGCCGACGCGCGGCGGTCTGGAAAAGCCGCTGCGGGTGTTGATCTGCGGCATTCCCAACGTAGGCAAGTCCACGCTGATCAACAGCATGAGCAGCCGCAAGGTGGCCAAGACCGGCAATATGCCGGGCGTCACCAAGAACGAGCAGCGCATCATCCTGGCCGACGACGTGGAATTGTTCGACACCCCGGGCATGCTGTGGCCCAAGATCGAGGTGGAAGAGGGCGGCTACAATCTGGCGGCCAGCGGCGCGGTGGGCCGCAACGCGATGGACGAGGAAGAGGTGGCGCTGGAGCTGCTCAAGTACCTGATGCAGCACTACGCGCCGGAACTGAGCGCCCGCTACAAGCTGGACGACATCGCCGGTCAGCAGGACTGGCAGGTACTGGAAATGATAGGCCGCAAACGCGGCGCGGTGCAGTCCGGCGGCAAGATCAATCTGCAGAAGGCCGCCGAGATCGTGTTGACCGATTTCCGCGACGGCAATATCGGCCGTATTACGCTGGAGCGCCCGGCCGAGTGGCTGGCCTGGGAAAAGCGCGCCAAGGAATTGGCCGCCATCCGCGCCGCCGAGCGCGAAGCCCGGCAGCAGGAGCGGGACGGCAAGAAATCCGGCCGCCGTTGAGCCGGCCTCCCTCTCGCTTCGCCCACGCGCGGCCCGTTTAAGGGGCCGCGTTTTTTTTGCCGGGTCAGAGCGGCTGGCAGGGCTCGCTGAAGCCATAGCCCACGCCCCTGGCCGCCAGGATGGGGTTGTGCTGCGGCGCGATGCCGCTGAGCTTGCGCCGCAAGCGGCTGATCAGGGTTTCCAGCCGGCGTTCGTCGTAGTGCAGGTAATCGGCGCCCAAGGCTTCCGCCAGTTCGCGGCGGTGCGCCGGCTCCGGCGCGCGCCGCAGCATCGCGCTCATCACCTTGTGCTCCGCGTGAGTCAGATGCAGCTGTCGGCCGTTGGGCGCGGTCAGCGTGCGGTTGGCGGCGTGGTAGCGCCAGCCGTCGACGCGCTCCGCCGCGTCGCCGTCCAGCCGCCGCAGCACGCTGGCCAGCGTGGCCAGCAATTCCGCCAGCGGCGTCGGCTTGACCAGGTAGGCGTCGGCGCCTTGCTGCAGTCCCTGCACCTTGTCGTCCAGCGCGCCGCGCGCGGTGAGCATGACTTGTCCCAGGCCGGGGTGGCTGGCGCGCAGCCGCTGGCTGAGCGCCATGCCGTCGATATCGGGCAAGCCCAGGTCCAGAATCAGCAGGCGGCAGGGGTGTTCGGCCAGATGCCGTTCCAGTTCCCGGCCGCAGGCCAGGCCGGTGGCCTGATAGCCGCAGCGCTTGAGCTGGAACAGCAGCTCTTCGCGCAGGTCCGGGTTGTCTTCAAGCAAGGCTATGTGCGTCATGAGCGGCTTTCGGTAGATGCAAGATGAAGCTGGCGCCGTGCGGCCAGTTCGGGTCCAGGCCCAGTTCGCCGCCGTGCTGGACGGCGATGCGCCGCGCCAGATGCAGGCCCAGCCCCAGGCCTGGGCGGTTGCTGGTTTCCGCCAGCCGGGTGAAGCGCTGGAAGATCGCTTCCTCCTGGCCCGGCGCGATGCCGGGGCCGTGGTCGCTGATCTGCCAGACGATGTGCTCGGCCAGGCGGTGGACGCCGATCTGGATCGGCGTGTCCGGATGCGCGTATTTCAGGGCGTTTTCCATCAGGTTCTGCAGCAGCACCGACAACAGCTGCGCGTCGCCGCAGAGCGGCATGAGTGTCCCGTCGCTTTGCAGCCGGAATCGCCGCTGCTCGTCGGCGTCCAGCTGTTCCAGGCTGTGGCGGGTCAGTTCCAGCAAGTCCAGCGATTGCGCGTGCAGCCCGGCGTCGCTCACATCGGCGCGGCCGTGTTGTTCGGCCAGCCGCATCAATTCCTGCATCCGCAGCAGCGCGCGCTGAATGCGCTCGTGGCGGGCCTGGCGCTGCGCCAGCACCGTCGGCGCCGGCCCGTCCTCCTCCAGCAGGCGCAGGCTGCTGCTGGCGGCGTCGATGATGGCCACCGGGGTGCGGATTTCATGTGTGATCATCGCCAAGAGATCGGTCTGCTCCTCGCGCGCCTCGCGCTGGCGCAGGCTGTCGGCCTGGGCCTGGCTGGCCTGGTGCAGCGCCTCGATGCGTTCGCGCTCCAGCGTGCGCATGCGCAGGAACAGGCCGATGTAGAGCAGGGTGATCGGCGGCAGATCGGCCAGCCGGCCGTATTCCTGGATCCAGGACTGATAAGGAATGTGCCCCAGATGAAATAGCAGCGCGGGGATGTTGAGCGCCAGATTGGTGGGCAGGTGCAGCGCGATCAGGCGGTCGCCGCTGTCGTTGCGCCGCCACAGACGCCAGCAGACCGGCAGGGTCAGCAGATTGATGCCGATGACGGCGTAGAGCGTGAGCGGGATGCTGTAGGCCAGGCCGAACGGCCAGAACAGCGCGCACAACACGGTGGCGGCGCCGGTGGCGGCCTGCAGCTGGTAGAGCCGGTAAGTGCGCGGGTAGTCGCGCTTCAGCTCCAGCAGGTGGGCGAAGTAGGCGCAGCCCAGGATGACGGCGGCGCCCAGGCCGACGTAATTGCACAGCAGCGCGATCTCGGGCTGCTCCGGAAACAGCAGCAGCCGGGCCATGCCGTCGGTGGCGAAGCGGTGGCAGGCCACCGCCAGGATGTAGCCGAACAGCTTGGCGTGCTGCGCCCGGCGGGTGATCAGCCAGGCGGCTAGCGCGATCAGCACCATGCTCAGCATATAGCCGTAGATCAGGCCCAGTTGCAGCATGCGTTCGTTGTGGTGGGCGATCAGATCCGGCTCGCTCCACAGCCGCGGCTGCGCGTTCAGCGCCAGCGACTGGATTTTGACGAACACCGTCTGTTCGCGCGGCTGCAGGGAAAAGCTGGCGGCCATCAGCGGCAGCTCCATCGCGGACATTGGCCGCCAGGAGCCGATGTCCTGCCGCCGCCAGCCGCCGTCGGGCAAGGGCTGGAATAAGCTTAGGCGGGCCAAATAGCTGGGGATCAGCTCCAGCCAGGGCCGCGGCGGCAAATCACGCAGCTGGAGCCGCAGCCAGCAGGTGTCGTGGCCGTAGCCGCGCGCCAGTTTGCCGTCGGGCAGCGGCTGGAAGCGCGCTTGCCAGCCGGGGCCGGCAATTTGATCGATGTCGAGACCGGCGTCGGCGCTGCAAAAGGCGCTGGCGTCCCGTTCGCTGAACGGGCGGAAGCCGGCTTGCGCCGCGTTGACGGCGAAGGGCAGGCATAGCAATAGCAAGATCGGCAACGCGCGAGGCATGGCTAAGCGGGGCGTGGTCTCAGATGGGCCGACATTGTGACGGCAATGTCATTTTTTGTCAGCGCTTACGCCAAAAATTAAAACAGATATCGTTGGCGTAATGAAAGATGACTTTGTAATGATAGGCGCAGGCGGACGGTTTTCTCCGTTCGTCGCTTGGGGGCGGGTCCGAATTCAGCGCCGCAGCAAGAACAAGCCGACCAGGAGCACCAGCGCGCCCACGGCCTGGGCCAGCCACGCCGACCAGTGCTTGCCCGGCTCCAGGCAGGCTTCCTCGGGGTTTTGCGGGTTGTAGAACACCGGCACGGCTTGGCCCGCCGGATAGCGCTGCACGATCTCGCGCGCCTGTTGGTCGCTGCCGCCGTAGCCGGGATTGGGGAAGCGCAGCCGCTCGGCGCGGTAGACGCGGTCGGCCACGCGGTATTCATAGCGCACGACGGCGCGGTATTCCCTGCGGTCCGAACTGTCGCCGCCGCGCGCATGGCGCCAGTCCACTTCGCTGGAGACGATGTTGCCGACGACGCTGGGCCAGCCGGCGGCCTGTTGCGCCTTGGCGGACTGCTGCCACAGGTAGACGGAAATGGCCAAGCCGACGGCGATGACCAGCAGGGCGATGACTTTTTCGCTCATGGGGCGCGGATGCCTCGCTGAACGCGCCGGCGCGGCAGCGGCAGCTTGGCCCGCAGCCGATACAGCAGCGCCCAGCCGAACAGCGCGCTCAGCGCCGCCAGGATGAATTTGGCGCTGCCGATGTCGCTGTCGCCGCCCTTGATCAGCACGGACTCGGCCGGACTGCGCGGATTGTAGTAGACGGTGATCGCCTTGCCGGCGGGAAAGCGCCGCGTCAGGTCGTCGGCGTTGCTGCGGTCGCCGGGCAGGGCGTTGTCGACGGCGAACAGCCGGTCGCTGTGGTAGACCTGGCCGCGCACCGTGTACAGGTATTGCACATGCGGCTGCCAGTAAAGCTGATCGGGGTGCTCGGCGTTGGACACCACCAGCATGCGGCTGCTCTCCACGTGGCCCGGCGCGTTGCGCCATTCGCGCAATTGATGGCTGGGCGTCAGCAAGACCGCGATCAGCCCCAGCAGGCTGGCGAGAAAGGCCAGCATCAGCGCGCTGACCCGGGCTTGCGGCGAGAATTTCATGATGGGATCAGACGGCTTGGCCGGGGTGCTCGAACCAGGTCAGCAGAATGGCCTGGGCCGCCACCTGATCCAGCGCCGGCTTCTGCTTGCGGCCGCGCACGCCGGCCTCTTCCAGCATGGATTCGGCCACCACCGAGGTCAGCCGTTCGTCCACCAGCCATACCGGCAGGCCGTAGCGGCCCTTGAGCCGGTTGGCGAAGCGGCGCGCCAGCTGCGTCATCTGGTGCTCGGTGCCGTCGATGTGCATCGGCAGCCCCACCACCAGCTGCGCCGGCCGCCATTCCTCTATCAGCGCGGCGATGGCGGCGAAGCGCGCGTCGTTGATTTCCGTGTCTATGGTCAGCAGCGGGTGGGGAATGCCGAGCAGGGTTTCCCCGACGGCGACGCCGATGCGGCGCTCGCCGAAGTCGAATGCCAAGGCGCAACCTTCAGGCATGGCCGACATCCGTGGACAGCAGGGAGGGGTCGAAGCCCAGCAGCGCCATCGCGGCGTCGTAGCGCTCTTCGCAGGGCAGGCCGAAGATGATGTCCGGCCGCGCCGGCACCGTCAGCCAGCCGTTGTCGGCGATTTCCTGCTCCAGCTGGCCGGCGCTCCAGCCGGAATAACCCAGCGTGATCAGCATGCGGTCCGGCTGCTTGTGGTTTTCGGACACCGCTATCAACACGTCCTTGGACGTGGTCAGCGCGATGTCGTCGGTGACCAGCAGGCTGGACTGCCAATTGCCCACCGGCATGTGCAGCACGAAGCCGCGATCCGGCTGCACCGGGCCGCCGAAGTAGATCGGCTCGGCGCGGAGCGAGTCGCCGTCCAGCGGCAGATCGATCTGATCGAACAACTGCGCCATGGCGATGCCGGAAGGCTTGTTGACGATCAGGCCCATGGCGCCGTGCTCGCCGTGCTCGCAGACGAAGACCAGCGAGCGCGAGAACAGCGGGTCCGCCATATTGGGCATGGCGATCAAGAATTGATTGGACAACGATAGCGGTTCCATGCGGCCATTATGGCATAAGTCGGCTGGCCGGGTAGATGCGGGTGCGCGACGCGCAACAGCGCCGCGCGCGACGCGCGGTCGGCGCGGGCAACTGCTAAAATGCCGATTTTCGCCCAGCCATTGCGAGGACATCTTGCGTCTCACCCACATCAAGCTTGCCGGTTTCAAGTCATTCGTCGATCCCACCAGCATTGCCGTGCCCGGCCAACTGGTGGCGGTGATCGGCCCCAATGGCTGCGGCAAGTCCAATGTGATAGACGCGGTGCGCTGGGTATTGGGCGAGTCTTCGGCCAAGCAGCTGCGCGGCGAATCGATGCAGGACGTGATCTTCAACGGCTCGTCCACGCGCAAGCCGGTCAGCCGCGCCTCGGTGGAACTGGTGTTCGACAACGGCGACGGCGCGCTCACCGGCGCCTGGGGCCAGTACGCGGAAGTGGCGATCAAGCGGGTGCTGACCCGCCAGGGCGAATCCAGCTACTTCATCAACAATCAGCAGGTGCGCCGCCGCGACATCACCGATCTATTCCTCGGCACCGGCGTCGGCGCGCGCGGCTACGCGGTGATCGAGCAGGGCATGATCTCGCGCATCATCGAGGCGCGGCCGGAAGAACTGCGCGCCTATCTGGAAGAAGCCGCCGGCGTGTCCAAGTACAAGGAGCGCCGCCGCGAGACCGAACACCGCATCGCCGACACCCGCGCCAATCTGGAACGCATCGCCGACTTGCGGCAGGAACTGGAGCGCCAGGTGGAGCGCTTGTCCGAGCAGGCCGAGGTGGCCGCTCAATACCACGATCTGCGCGGCGCGCTGACCCACAAGCAAAACCTGCTGGCCCTGGCGCGGCGCGAAGAGGCGGCGCGCAACGAGGCGGCGGCGCGCGCCGAACTGGCGCGCATCGAAACCGAAGAGGCGGCGCTGGAAGCGGCGGTCACCCACGTGGAGGCCGAATCCGAAACCGTGCGCGAAAGCCATTTCGCCGCCAGCGACGAAGTGCACGAGGCGCAGCAACGCTTGTTCGAGGCCAACGCCCAGCTGGCGCGGCTGGAAGAGGCGCAGCGACACCGCGAGCAGAACCGCGCCCGCGTGGACCGCGAACTGGGCTCGGTGCGCACCGAGCGTCAGGTGCTGGCCGAAAGCCGCGGTCAGGTGAGGGCCGAACTGGACGACTGGCTGCCGCGGCGCGAAGAGGCGCAGATGCGTTTGGAAGAGGCGCAGATGACGCTGGAGGACGGCGCCGACGAACTGCCCACCGCCGAGGCGGAATACCGCGCCATCGAACAGCAGCTGAACGGGCTGACCGCGCAGCAGGCCAAACTCAGCCGGGATCGGGACCTGGCGCGTCAGAACGGCGAGCATCAGCGCCGCAGCCTGGAGCAGCTGTCCGGCCGCGAGGACGCGCTGCGCCGCGAACTGAGCGACCTGAACCTGCCGGATCAGGCGCGGCAGCAGGCCGCCGCAGCCGAAGTCGAGCGCGCGCGCGGCGCGCTGGAGACGGTGCGGAGCCGGCTGGTGGCCGACGAGGCCAAGCAGGCCGACCTGGCCGCCGAACGGGAAAAACTGGACGAACAACTGGCCGCGCTGCGCGGCGAACAGGCGCGGGCCGAGGCCGAGGCCGCCGCGCTGGCCGGCATGCTGGCGCGCGAGGCGGCCAGCGAGCAACTGGACGGCTGGCTGCAGCGCCGGGGCCTGGCCGAGGCGCCGCAGCTGTGGCAGAGCCTGCAAGTGGAGCCCAAGTGGCAGCCGGCGCTGGAAGCGGCGCTGGGCGAACGCCTGGCCGCGCGCGCCGCCGCGCTGCAAGGCGAATTGCCGCCGGCGGCGCTGGCGCTGGCGGACGGCGCGGCGGCGCGAGACTGGACGGCGGAGCGCCCGTGGCCGACGCTGCTGCAACAGCTGCGCGCCGCCCAGCCCTTCCAGGCCGCGCTGCAGGACTGGCTGGCCGGCGTTTATCTGGCCGATTCGCTGGACGAGGCGCTGGCCTTGCGCGAACAGCTGCCGGCCGGCGCCTGTCTGCTGACGCCGGAAGGCCACCGCGTTTACGCCGCCAGCCTGTGCCTGCACGCCGAAGCCGGCGGCGACGGCCTGATGGCGCGCAAGGCTTTGCTGGAAGCGGCGCAGGCGAGCTTGGAGCGGCTGTCGCCGGAAATCGACGCCATGCAGCGGCGCCGCGAATCCTTGCAAAGCCGCGGCGCCATGCTGGCCGAGGCGGTGCGCGCGCAAAAAGGCGCGCTGACCCGCCTGGAGGCGGAGCTGAACGCGGCGACGCTGGAGCACGTCAAGCTGGACCAGGCCGCGCGCCAGGGCGCGGCGCGCTTGGCGGCGATCGAGGCCGAGCGCAGCCGCATCGCCGAAGAAGGCGAACTGGCGCGCGAGGGCATCGCCGAGGCGGAAATGCTGGGCGAGGAAACGGCGCTGACGCTGGAAGAACTGGCGGTGCAGCTGGAAGACATGCGGGTGGACCGGCTCAACGCCGAGACCGGCCTGCAGCTGGCGCGCAACAAGACCCGCGACGCCGAGCGCATGCTGCACGAGATCAAGCTGGAAATGAGCACCGCCGAGCAGAAGGTGGCGGAGCTGGCGCGGCGCGGCCGCGAGCTGGACGAGCGCGACCAGCAACTGGCTGAGCGGCTGGAAACTCTGGCCGAGGAGGCCGAGGCGGTGGAAGAGGCGGTGCCGGAGGAGGCCTTGCAACTGGCGCTGGCCGAACGCGAACAACGCGAGCACAGCCTGGGCGCGGTGCGCGACCGGCTCAACGGCCTGACCGAAAAACTGCGCGAGCTGACCCAGCGCCAACAACAGGCCAACGCCGCCTTGCCGGCGCTGCGCGAAGCGCGCTCGGACTGGCTGCTCAAGCATCAGGAAGCGCGGCTGGCGATGGAGCGTTTCGCCGAAGAACTGATCAGCGCCAGCGTCGACGAGGCCGCGCTGATGGCGGACCTGAACGAGGCGGTGAAGCCGAACGCGCTGGCCGCCGAGATCGCGCGGCTGGCGCGCGCGCTGGAAGGCTTGGGCGCGGTCAATCTGGCGGCGCTGGAGGAATTGGACGAGGCCAGGAAGCGCGGCGATTACCTGGCGGCCCAGTCCGAGGACCTGAACCAGGCGATGGCGACGCTGGAAGAGGCGATCGCCAAGATAGACGGCGAAACCCGCGAAATGCTGCAAGCCACTTACGACGCGGTCAACGCCAAGATGCGCGAGTTCTTCCCCACCTTGTTCGGCGGCGGCCGCGCCGAACTGGTGCTGACCGGCGAGGACTTGCTGGACGCCGGCGTGCAGATCATCGCCCAGCCGCCGGGCAAGAAGAACAGCACCATTCATCTGCTGTCCGGCGGCGAAAAGGCGCTGACCGCGATGAGCCTGGTGTTCTCGCTGTTCTCTCTGAATCCCGCGCCGTTCTGCCTGCTGGACGAGGTGGACGCGCCGCTGGACGACGCCAATACCAGCCGCTTCTGCGATCTGGTCAAGCAGATGTCGGAGCGCACCCAGTTTCTCTATATTTCCCATAACCGCCTGACCATGGAAATGGCCGAGCAACTGGTGGGCGTGACCATGCAGGAACAGGGCGTCAGCCGCATCGTGGCGGTGGACATCGTGGAGGCGCTGAAGATGCGGGAAACCGCCTGAGACCCTGTTTACGATCTGCGGCGATTCGTCAGACGCGACACGGTGAGTGGCGCTTCGAAATGCTCATGTGCCGCTTGTGCATTTCGCTTTTTCGCTTATTTTCGCCTTGTCTCGCCCTGGCTATCGAGATTTTGGGCAGGGGCTTGGTTTCGCGGTAAAGCCCGCTTGGTAGCGGCAGGGTTTTGTTAGCCCTTATTTAAATAGACGGGTGCGAACTATCTCCGTCAGTTACAGTTTGACGGCGCGCAAACCGACGCGCGCGCGCGGATGGCATACTGCGCAGCTTCCCGGCGGCAACGGCCGCCGGGCGATATCGTTGCTGGATGAATGGGCATGACCGTAAGCATCAAGCGTTGGGAACCTGAAAACCCTATCTTCTGGCTGCGCCGCGGGCGGCGCATCGCCAATCGCAATCTCTGGCTGTCCGTCCTGTCGCTGCACCTGAACTTCAATATCTGGATGATGTGGAGCATGGTGGTGGTCAACCTGCCGGCGGTTGGCTTCGCGCTCAGCAATCAGCAGCAGTTTCTGCTGGTGTCGATTCCGCCGCTGGTCGGCGCCTTGATGCGGCTGCTGTATTCGTGGATCTGGAGCTGGGTGGGCGGCGGCCTGTGGCTGGGCATTTCCACCTTGCTGCTCTTGCTGCCGGCCTTGGGCGTGGCCTCGGTGGTGCAGGACATTTCGACGCCTTTCCCCATCCTGCTGCTGGTGTCCGGCCTGTGCGGCATAGGCGGCGGCGCCAGCGCCTCCCATCTGTCCAACACCAGTTTCTTCTTCCCCAAGGCGGCCAAGGGGCTGGCGATGGGACTGAACGCCGGCCTCGGCAATCTGGGCGTGTCGGTGGCGCAATTGGCCATCCCGGTGGCCATCCTGTTGCCCTTGTTCGGCGCGGCGGGGGGCGGGCCGCAGATCTGGGGCGTAGGCGGCGCCGTGCATCCGGTATGGCTGCAGAACGCCGGCTATCTATGGCTGCCCTTCATCGTCGTCATCGCGCTGGCCTGCCTGCTGTACGCGCACGACCTGCCCAAGCTGCGCATCACCCCGCATGATCAGCTGGACGCGATGCGCGATCCGCACACCTGGTATATCTGCCTGCTGTACATGGGCAGCTACGGCACCTTCCTCGGTTTCGCCGCCGCCTTTCCGCTGCTGGCGCGCAATATGTTTCCGCTGATCGACGTCACCCCCTACGCTTTCATCGGGCCCATGGTCTGCGCCTTGTCGCGGCCCTTGGGCGGCTGGATGGGCGATCACATCGGCGGCGGCATCGCCACCATGCTCAGCAACGGGGTGATGGCGCTGGCCACCGTCGGCGTTTACCTGAGCATGCCCTCGGCCGGCAACGGCGGTTCGTTCTGGCTGTTCCTCGCCATGTTCCAGCTGATTTTCTTCGCCGCCGGCGTGGGCAACGGCTCTTCCTTCCAGTTGGCGCCCAAGGTCTTTCTGCTGCAGGCCGGCCAGCGGGCCAAGGCCGCCGGCCTGGACGTCGCCGAGGCCTATGCGCGCGGCGGCCGCCGCGGCGCGTCGGCGATGAACGTCAGCTCGGTGATGGCGGCGTTCGGCGGTTTCGTGATTCCCAAATCCTTCGGCAGCGCCTTGGCCGCCTTCGGCAGTTTCCTGCCGGCCTTCGGCATGTTCTTCGTGTTCTATCTGGTGTCCATGCTGGTGGCCTGGTGGCAGTACAGCCGGCCGGGCAGCCGGATGCGCTGCTGAGGCGAGAGATGGGCGCGCGGCCGGTCTGGCGCTGGGCCTTGCTGGCGTCGCTGGCGCTGCACGCCTTGCTGTTGTTCGGCTGGCCGCGCCGCCCGCCGCCGCCGGCCGCCGCGGCGTTGACGCTGCGGCTGACGTCGCCGCCGGGGGCTGTCGCGGCGGCCAAGACGCCGTCCGTCGGCGGACCGGCGCCCTCCAGCGCCCGGCCGGCGGCCAAGGCCGGCAGTCGGACGGAAACCAAGGCGGAAGCCAGGCCAAGCGCCAAACCGCGCGGCAGCCTTGCCGCGTCGCCGTCCTTGCCGGCGGCCGGCGGCGTGCCGGCGACGGAGGCCGCCGCCGCGGGCGGGCCGGGAGCCAGGAGCGGGACCGCCGCGCCGTCGGGCGGCGGCGCATCGCAGGCCGGCGCGGACAGCGTGGCCTTGTATCGCGCCGAGTATCTGAACAATCCGCAGCCGGAATACCCGGAGCGCTCGCGGGAAAACGGTGAGCAGGGCACGGTGTTGCTGCGGGTGGAGGTTGGCGCGGCCGGCAGAGCCGGCGAGGTGGCGGTGGCCAGCAGCAGCGGTTATCCGCGGCTGGACCGGGCGGCCAAGGCCGCGGTGGAGCGCTGGCGCTTCGCGCCGGCCAGGCGCAACGGCCAGGCGGTGGATTCGGTGCTGATGGTGCCGGTGCGTTTCCAGGGCCCTTGAGCCGCGCGCGGGCGGCGCTGAAAACGCAATGGCGGCGAGGGCGCGGGCCGCATCGCGGAGCCGCGTCTCGCCGCCGGGTAAAGGGCGGTGACGGCAGGGGGATCCTAGGCCGTGACCTCTTCCTGCTCCTCCAGCGCCAGGCTAAAGCCTTCGCGCAGGCGGCCCAGCTCCTGGCAGAAGCCGGACAGGTCGTGTTCGCCAAAGCGTTTGAAGGCGATCTGCATATAGTCGATATGAGCGGGGAAGGCCTGATCGAACAGGCGCTCGCCGTGCTGGGTCAAGGAAACGAACACGCTGCGGCGATCGTTGGGCTGCATGGTGCGGGTAACCAGACCCTTGTCTTCCAGCCGGTCGATGACGCCGGTCAGCGTCCCTTTGGTGATCAACGTGCGGTCGGACAGCTCCTTGCAATTCATGCCCTTGCTGTGGCCCAGCGTGGCGACCACGTCGAATTGCGGCGGAGTCAGGCCCAGCTGACGAATGTGCTGGCTGGCAAACTGTTCGAATGCCTGGTAGGTGCGCGCCAGCTCGTGGACCACCGGAAGGAAACTGGCTTGAGAAGTGTTTTTCATCGATCTATCCCTTGCTTTCCTAAGCAGTGTTTAAGACGATTTGGAATCATTCATTTGCATGAACACGAAATATTCTGGCACGAGATATTTCAGAGCGCCCCTGTCAGAAATGTCATCTGCCGGCCCTTCCGGTCCTGAAAATGACGTTCCGCTTCCATTTGGCCCGTTTGCGGCGGGCCCGGCTCGCGGCGCCGAACGGCTGACTGGAGCAGTTCGACGCGGTCCGATGGAACCAGCAGGGGCGATTCGGCATCCAATTCAGGTTGCGAACCCGGTTTGAAGCGCCAAATTGCCCGCATCAGCTATCGCCCCGGCTTGATTTACGCTGGCGGCAAGGCATTTACGGCTAAATTGCCGCCAAATGATGCGCAAGCTGAGGCTTTCGTTATAATAACCGTGGTCTATCGCCGTTCTCGACTGGCCGAAACGCCAGATTCGAACGGTTTTGTTGCCGAATACTTAAAGGGAGGCTGTCGGCCCGGCTATTGCCGAAAGACGCCGCATCGCGCATTGACAGAATGCGCCAGAGCGCGGCGAAGGGGCGGCCGACGGCTTCGATTATTCGCCTTAATGCGGACTGGCTGATGAGCGAATTACAGATTGGTGTGTTGATACTGGGCGGCGCGGTGATCGCCCTGGTGTACGGATTCAATGCTTTTCAGGAATGGCGTTTTCGCAAGAAGACTCGCCAGGCCTTCACGCGCGGCCACGACGACGTGCTGCTGGACGTGCCCAAGAACAATGTGCGCGACGGGGTGAAGCAGGACCGGATGGAGCCGGTGCTGGTGGACGCCGCGCCGGAGCCGGACGACTACGCCGCCGCCTACTTCGAG
This sequence comes from Chromobacterium sp. LK11, assembly GCF_001043705.1. NCBI lineage: Bacteria > Pseudomonadati > Pseudomonadota > Betaproteobacteria > Neisseriales > Chromobacteriaceae > Chromobacterium > Chromobacterium sp. LK11. The sequence goes on along the minus strand of NZ_LDUR01000017.1, from coordinate 89,135 downwards.
CCGCAAATCCCCGCGGAGCCGGCGCGCGCCGAAACCGAACGGCCGCGCGAGGCGGTCTTCGACGCGGTGCCGGTGGTGGAAGTGGAAGAGGAAGAAGAAGAGGCTCCGCAGATGGATTCCGCCGACCACCAGGCGCTGGTGGTGGCGATGCTGGACCCGTCGCTGGATTTCATCGCCGAGGTGGTGTTCCACGCGCCGCACGAGCTGGCGGCGATTCCGCGCTTCAACGTGGGCAAGCGCACCCAGTTGATCGGCCGCACCGAAAAAGGCTTGTGGAAGCCGGCCGAGGCCTTGCCGGGCACCCGTTACAAGCAGATCAACGTCAGCATGCAGATGGTGGACCGCAGCGGCGCGGTGACCGAGCAGGAACTGGCCGGCTTCTGCCAGCAGGTGTCGCGTTTCGCAGAGGAACACGACGCCGCGGTCAGCTTTCCGCAGCGCCAGCAGAAGCTGGTGGCGGCGCGCGAACTGGACCGTTTCTGCGCCGACGTGGACGTGCTGATCGGCATCAACATCGTGCCGCAGGGGCCGATAGAAGGCACCCGGTTGCGCAGCTTCGCCGAGGCCGCCGGCCTGCAGCTGGAACCGGACGGCGCCTTCCATTACCTGGCGGACTCCGGCAACACCCTGTATTCGCTGATGGCGGCGGACCAGATGCCGTTCACCTTCCACACGCTGCTGGACAAGTCCTTCCCGGCGCTGACCCTGTTGTTCGACGTGCCGCGCGTGGCCGGCGGCGTCGAGGTGTTCGACCGCGCGGTGTATTTCGCGCGCCAGCTGGCGCAGGAATTCGACGCCCAATTGGTGGACGACAACCGCCGTCCGCTGTCCGACGCCGGCCTGACCCGCATCCGCGACCAACTGCTGCACATCTACGGCAGCATGGACGACCGCGGCATCGCCCCCGGCAGCGTGGCCGCCTTGCGGCTGTTTGCCTGACCGGCCGCAAGCCCCGGTGTCGCCTTGGCGCGCAGCCGCTACACTGGGGTGATCGGCCCGCTTGATGATCTTCCGTTTCCAAGGCCGGCGCCACGCCGGCTTTTCTCGTTTGAGCCCGACTGAACATGACCACCCTCATTCCGCAACAGCGCGTAGCCGAACTGCATCAACTGCTGAACCGCTACGGCCACGAATACTATGTGCTGGACGCGCCCACGGTGCCGGACGCCGAATACGACCGCCTGTTCCGCGAGCTGCAACAGCTGGAGCAGGAGCACCCGGAACTGGCGGGCGCGGATTCGCCCACCCGCCGCGTAGGCGGCGCGCCGCTGGACGAGTTCCAGCAAGTGACCCACAGCGTGCCGATGCTGTCGCTGTCCAACGCGTTTTCCGACATGCAGCTGAGCGAGCGCGAACAGCGCCATGAAGAGCTGCTGCAGTTCGACGAGCGGGTGCGCAAAGGGCTGGATGTTGCCGAGGTGGAGTACGCGACCGAGCCCAAGTTCGACGGCCTGGCGATTTCCCTGCTGTACCGCGACGGCGTGCTGGTCCAGGCGGCCACCCGCGGCGACGGCGTGACCGGCGAGAACGTCACCGAGAACATCCGCACCGTGCGCGCGATTCCGCTGCGCTTGTCGGCCGCCGCGCCCAGCCTGCTGGAAGTACGTGGCGAGGTTTTGATGCTGAAGCAGGATTTCAACAAGCTCAACGCCGAACAGGCCGCGCGCGGCGACAAGACCTTCGCCAACCCGCGCAACGCCGCCGCCGGCAGCTTGCGGCAGCTGGATTCGCGCATTACCGCCCAGCGCCGGCTGTCCTTCTTCGCCTACGCCATCGCCCAGGTGGAGGGCGCGGTCTGGCCGGCCAGCCACAGCGCGGAAATGGCCTGGTTGCGCGAGCTGGGCTTCCCGGTGGTGGCCGAGGACTTGCGGCCGGTGGTGAGCGGCGTGGACGGTTTGATCGCCTACTACGAGCAGGTGCAGCAGCGCCGCCCCGGCCTGCCTTTCGATATCGACGGCGTGGTGTACAAGGTCAATCAGCGTGCCTTGCAGGATGAGCTGGGCTTTGTGTCGCGCGCGCCGCGCTGGGCCATCGCCCACAAATTCCCGGCCGAGGAAGCGCTGACCCAGGTCGAGGCGATCGAAGAGCAAGTGGGCCGCACCGGCGCGATTACGCCGGTGGCGCGGCTGAAGCCGGTGTTCGTAGGCGGCGTCACCGTCACCAACGCCACCCTGCATAATGAAGACGAGGCGCGGCGCAAGGACGTGCGCGTCGGCGACACCGTGATCGTGCGCCGCGCCGGCGACGTGATTCCCGAAGTGGTGTCGGTAGTGATGGAGCGCCGGCCGATGCTGCCGGCGGCGGACGGTCAGTTGTTCGGCGAGCCGGAGCACCCGGCTTACCGGTTGCCCAGCGCCTGTCCGGTATGCGGCAGCCACGTGGTGCGCGAAGAGGGCGAGGCGGTGGCGCGCTGCTCCGGCGGCCTGTCCTGCCGCGCGCAGCGCAGCCAGGCGATCCAGCACTTCGCCGGCCGCCGCATGATGGACATCGACGGCCTGGGCGAACGCTATATCGACAAGCTGGTGGAGTACGACTATGTGCGCGGCGTGGCCGATCTGTACCGGCTGACGCTGGAAGACCTGCTGGAAATGAAGCGCCGCGCCGACGAGGACGAGGGCGTCACCCCGGAAACCGTCAAGGCCGGCAAGGTGGCCAGCAAGTGGGCGGAAAACCTGATCGAGGCGATCGCCGCCAGCCGGCGGCCGCCGCTGGCGCGGCTGCTGTTCGCGCTGGGCATCCGCCATGTCGGCGAATCCACCGCCAAGACCCTGGCCGACTGGCTGGGGACGATAGCCCTGGTGCGCCGCGCGCCGGCGGCCTTGTTCGCCGCGCTGCCGGACATCGGCGGCGTGGTGGCGGAATCGCTGGCGGACTTTTTCGCCGAAGCCAATAACGAAGCCGCGCTGGACGCCTTGTTGAGTCATGTGGCGCCGGCCGACGAGCACGCGCCGTCGCCGCGCCTGGCCGAGCGCTTGCAGCCGGCGATGCTGCTGGCGCGGCTGGACATTCCGCGGCTGACCGAGGTGCGCAGCCAGCAGCTGGCGGCGCAGATCGACGGCCTGGCCGCGCTGGCCGATCGCGAGCGGCGCGCGCTGCTGGACCTGGAACTGCCGGCCGAGGTGATCAACGCGCTGGCCGACTGGCTGGACCTGCCGGGCAAACGCGACAAGTTGCGCGCGCTCGCGGCCTTGGTCGACGAGATCCTGGCGGCGCTGCCGGCGCAAGCGGTGGCGGCCGGCGTGCTGGAGGGCAAGACCCTGGTGCTGACCGGCACCTTGCCTACGCTGAGCCGCGACCAGGCCAAGGAGTTGATCGAGGCCGCCGGCGGCAAGGTGTCCGGCAGCGTGTCCAAGAAGACGCATTACGTGGTGGCGGGCGCGGAGGCCGGCAGCAAGCTGGCCAAGGCGGAAGAACTGGGCGTGGCGATTCTGGACGAGGCCGGCTTGCAAGCCTTGCTGGCCGGAGAGTAAGCCAAGGAGCGGATATGGCGGACCAAGCTTTCGAACGAGGCAATCAATTGGCGGCGCAGGGCCGCTGGCGCGAGGCGGAGCAGGCGTTCGACCAGTGTCTGCGCCAGAACGCCAAGGACTGGCAGGCGCTGGCCAATCGCGCCAACGCCCGCCTGCGCCAGGGCGACAGCGCGCGCGCGCTGGACGACTACCTGGCCGCCGCCGCGCTCAATCCGCAGTCCGTCAACATCAAGTGCAATCTGGCGGTGCTGCTCAAGGAGCTGGGCGAGCTGGAGCTGGCGGAAGCGCTGCTGCGCGAGGCGCTGGCGGCGGAGCCCGAGCATGTCGACGCCTGGAGCAATCTGGGCGTGGTGCTGCAGCACCGCCTGCAATACCAGGAGGCCATCGCCTGCCATTTGCGCGCCATCGAGCTGGCCGGCGCGAGCCCGGCGCGCTGCAACAACCTGGGCTACGCCTGCACTTGCGCCTTACTGCTGGACGACGCCGTTGCCGTATTGCAGGGCGGGCTGGAGCTGGACCCGAACGACGCCAATCTGCGTTTCAGCCTGTCCATCGCGCTCTTGTTGGCCGGGCGCTACGCCGAGGCCTGGCCGTATTACGAGGCGCGCTGGGAGGCCATCCTGCAGCCGCGTCACCGCGAGCGGCGTTGGCAGGGCCAGGCGCTGGACGCGTCCACCCTGCTGTTGTGGGCGGAGCAGGGTCTGGGCGACAGCCTGCAGATGGCGCGCTTCCTGCCGCGGCTGCGGGCCGAGCATCCGCGGGCGCGGCTGCTGCTGGCCTGCCCCAAAACCTTCCATCGCCTGTTCGCCCAATTCGACGGCATCGAACTGTTGGAGCCGGACGCCGCGCCGGCTTTCGATTGGCAACTGCCGCTGATGTCCTTGCCCGGCGTGCTGGGCGTCACCCTGGACAATCTGTCCGCCCAGCCTTATCTGAGCGCGGTGCCGGCCGCCGAGGTCCCGCCGCGCGCCGGCGGCCGGCCGCGCGTCGGCGTGGTGTGGGAGAGCGGGCAATGGGGCGTGGGCAAGGCCGATCACTGGCGCCGCCACAAATCGCTGCCGCCGGAGGATTTCGCCGCGCTGTGCCGGCTGCCCGGCATCGACTTCGTGTCCTTGCAGCCGGGGGAGACGCCTGCGGCTTTGCAAGGCTTGTTGGCCGCGCCGGTCTTGAGCGACTTCGCCGACACCGCCGCCTGGGTGGCGGAGCTGGATCTGGTGATCACCGTAGACACCGCCGTCGCCCACCTGGCCGGGGCGATGGGCAAGCCGGTGTGGGTGCTGATGCGCGCGGAGAGCGCGCCCTTCTTTCTGGCCGCCGGCGAGCGCGCGCCGTGGTACGAGTCGATGCGGGTCTGGCGTCAGGCCGAGCCCGGCGTCTGGGCGCCGGTGCTGGAGGGCGCGGCTCAGGCGCTGGCGCAGCGTTTCGCCGCCGCTTTATGAGGCCGGGACTTTCACCAGCGGGCCGCGGCGCGGTAGAATGCGCGGCTGTCAACGCTTGTTAACGAGAATGGGCATGAAAAAAATCACGAAAGCGGTTTTCCCCGTCGCCGGACTCGGCACCCGCTTCCTGCCGGCCACCAAGGCCAGCCCCAAGGAAATGCTGCCGGTGGTGGACAAGCCGCTGATCCAGTACGCGGTGGAAGAGGCGATCGCCGCCGGCATGACCGAGCTGATTTTCATCACCGGCCGCAACAAGCGTTCGATCGAAGACCATTTCGACAAGGCTTACGAGCTGGAAACCGAACTGGAAAACAAGAACAAGCAGAAGCTGCTGGAAACCGTGCAGGGCATCATCCCGCCGTCGGTGTCCTGCATCTTCATCCGTCAGACCGAGGCGCTGGGCCTGGGTCACGCGGTGTTGTGCGCGCGGCCGGTGGTGGGCAATGAGCCGTTCGCGGTGATCCTGGCCGACGACCTGATCGAAGGCGCGCCGGGCGCGATGGAACAGATGGTCAAGCTGTTCGACGAAACCCACGCCTCGGTGCTGGGCGTGGAAACCGTGGCGCCGGAGGAAACCAGTTCCTACGGCATCGTCAAGGTGGCCCCGGACGCGCGCGGCCATCAGCAGGTGGAGCACATCGTGGAGAAGCCGCGCCCGGAAGCGGCGCCGTCCAATCTGGCGGTGGTGGGCCGTTACATCCTGACCCCGCGCATCTTCGACAAGCTGGTCAACACCACGGCCGGCGCCGGCGGCGAAATCCAGCTGACCGACGGCATCGCCGCGCTGATGAAGGACGAGCCGGTGCTGGCGCTGCCGTTCAAGGGCGTGCGTTACGACTGCGGCTCCAAGCTGGGCTATCTGAAAGCCACGGTCAATTACGGCTTGCAGCATCACGAGGTGGGCGCCGAGTTCGCCGCCTACCTGCGGTCGCTGGCCAAGAACTAATCGTTTTTTCAATCACGCCGCTCGGAATCATGAGCGGCGTTTGTACGTGTGAATCAAGGAGGCATCATGCCCAATATTGCCGAGGCCCGTGGCCTGATCAACAGTTCCGACGTGCTGTTTACCGCCGAGGAAGTCAGCGCGGCCGTTGACCGCATGGCGGTGGAAATCACCGAGGAACTGGGCGAAACCTATCCGCTGGTCTTGTCCGTGATGGGCGGCGCCGTGGTGTTCACCGGCCAGCTGCTGCCGCGCCTGGCCTTCCCGCTGGACTTCGACTACGTTCACGTGTCCCGCTACGGCGACAAGACCCAGGGCGGCGAGCTGGTGTGGAAGCAGGCGCCCAAGGAAGACGTGCGCGACCGCGTGGTGCTGGTGCTGGACGACATCCTGGACGAAGGCCACACCATGGCGGCGATCCGCGACAAAGTGATGGCCATGGGCGCCAAGGCCTTCTACAGCGGCGTGTTCGCCAACAAGCTGATCAGCAAGGCCAAGCCGATGCAGGCGGACTTCGTCGGCCTGGACGTGCCGGACCGCTACGTGTTCGGCTACGGCATGGACGTGCGCGGCGCCTGGCGCAATCTGCCGGCGATCTACGCGCTGAAATAAGCGCGGACTGATCGCGAAAAACCCCCGGCTCGCGCAAGCAAGCCGGGGGTTTTTATTTGATGACTTGGGTTTAGGCGCCGGAGGCCAGCGCCGCCGGCTGTTGCGCCTGCGCCAAGGCGGCGTTGACCTGCCAGTCGTTGCCGTTGCGCTGCAAACGCACCGGCCAGCGGTAGACCGCCAGCAGCCGTTCCGGCGTCAGCACCTGCTCCGGCGCGCCGGCCACCACCAGCCGGCCCTGTTCCAGCAAGGCCACGTGGTCGGCGTAACTGGCGGCCAGCGCCAGATCGTGCAACACCTGCACCACGGTGCGGCCCTGGCGCGACAACTCCAGCAGCAATTGCTGCAAGCGGTGCTGGTGGCGCAGGTCCAGATGGTTGGTGGGTTCGTCCAGCAGCAGCACCGGCGCTTGCTGCGCCAAGGCGCGGGCGATGGCCGCGCGCTGGCGCTCGCCGCCGGACAGCTGGTCCAGCCGCTTGTCGGCGTAATCGTCCAGCTCCACCGTGCCCAGCGCGTCCGCCACCGCGCTCTTGTCCTCCACTCGCGGTTGAGAGAAGGCGCCCAGATAGGGCACGCGGCCCAGCATCACGAACTCGCGCACCGTCAGCGGAATGCCGGCGGGAATGTGTTGCGGCACCCAGGCGATGCGGCGCGCGCGCACCGCCGGCTCCATGCGGCCTACGCACTGGCCCGCCAGGCGCACCGCGCCGGCGCTGGGCGTGTTCAGGCCGGCCAGCAGCCGCATCAGCGTGGTTTTGCCGGCGCCGTTGGGACCCAGCAGCGCGCTGACCCGGCCGGTGGGCAAGTCCAGATTGATGTCGTCCAGAATCCGCTTGCCGCCGATGTCGCAGGCCAGCTGGCGCACGCACAGATTAGTGGTTTCAGCCATTGATCAGACTCCTTTGTTGACGCCGGAACAGCCAGACGAAGAACGGCGGCCCGGCGAACGCCGCCATCAGGCCCACCGGCAGATCGATGGGCCAGGCGATGGTGCGCGCCAGCGTGTCCACCGCCAGCAAAAACAGCGCGCCGGCCCAGGCCGACAACAGGATCAGCCGACGGCGGCAGCCGCCCAGCAACAGGGCCAGCGCGTTGGGAATCATCATGCCGACGAAGCCTATCACCCCGGACAGCGCCACCGCGCCGCCGGTGGCCAACGCCGCGCCGACGGCGGTGAGGCGGCGGGTGCGGCGCACGTCTATGCCCAGCGAGCGGGCGGCGTCCTCGCCCAGCAGCAGGCAGTCCAGGTCGCGGCCCACCGCGATCAGGATCAGCAGGCCCAGGCCGGCCACGCCCAGGCAGGCCAGCAGCCGTTCAGACGAGGCCGAAGACAGATTGCCGGCCAGCCAGCTGGTGGCGGCGCGCAGGGTCAGGTCGTCGGACATGAAAATCATCAGGCTGGTGACCGCGCCGCAGAAGGCGCCCACCACCAGGCCCATCAGCAACAGGCCGGCCAGGCCGCCGCGGACCAGCCGCGACAGCAACAGGATCAGCCAGGTGGCCAGCAGGCCGCCGCCGAAGGCGGCCAGCGGCAGGGACAGGCCGGCGGCGCCGATGGCCAGCATGCTGACCACGGCCAGCGCCGCGCCGCTGGAGGTGCCGATCAGGCCGGGGTCGGCCAGCGGATTGCGGAACAGCGCCTGCAAGGCCGCGCCGCTGGCGGCCAGCGCCGCGCCCACGCCCAGCGCCGCGGCGATGCGCGGCAGCCGCAGCTGGGTCAGCAGCGGATCGCTGAAGTCCGGCCAGGCCAGGCCGTTGCCGCCGCTGGACAAGGCCAGCAAGGGCAGCAGCAGGCTGGCGGCGATCAGGCCCAGCAGCAGCCAGCGGCCGCGATTGGGCGCGGCGGCGTCCATGGTCAGCGCGCTCACATTTTCACCATCTGCTCGACCACCGCCGGGCTGTTCAGGCCCACCATCATCGCGTCCTTGGCCGGCAGCAGATAGATGCGGCCCTGCTTGCCGGCCGGGGTGGAGGCGATCTCCGGCCGCTTGGAGAAGGCCTCCTTGCCGCCGTGCACCGCGCCGGTGTGGCTGCCCAGGATGATCACGTCCGGCTGCAGGCTCTGCCAGGCGTCGCGCGCCATCGGCTTGAAGCCGGACAGCTGGCTGGCGACGTTGACGCCGCCGGCGGCGCGGATCAGGGTGTCGGCGGCGGTGTCGCGGCCGGCCACCAGCTGGCCGTCGTAGCTGACCAGGTAGCGCACGCCGCGCGCCGGGCGCGGCGTCATTTCGCGCTGCCAGCGGCTGGCCAGTTGCTGGGCGTTGGCGTCGCGGCCCAAGAGCTGTCCCACTTTGCGGATCGCCTCGGCGAAGTCCGCGCCGTCCTCGCGGCGCGTCACCTCCTCGGCGCGCACCTGCAACTGGCGCAGCTGGGTCCACACCGTGGGCGGCTGCGCCTCGGCGCTGCCCAGCACCAGGGTGGGTTTGAGCCGGGCGATGGTCTCGGCGTTCAGCGCGCGGGAAAAGCCCACCACCTGCGCCTGGGCCAGCGCCGGCGACTTGCTGGAGCGGTCGCGGCCGACGACTTCCTTGCCGGCGCCCAGCGCCACCACGATGTCGGCGATGTCGGGGGTCATCACCACGATGCGCTGCGCCGCCCAGGCGGGCAGCGCGGCGGCCAGGCCCAACAGGGCGGCGAAGGCGTATTTAGGCGACATCGGCGCGCTCCAGTGCCGGCAGCTCGCCCAGCAGCTTGATCCATTCCACGCGTTCCGCCTGGCCCGGCTTGCGCTCGCCGAAGAAGGTGGCCAGCGACAGGCCCTTGTCGTCGAACAATTCCAGCGAGGTCACCACGCCGTGATCGCCCGGCTTGCGGGTGACCCAGGCTTCGGCGATCAGATCGGTGCGCAGGTGCAGGTTGAAGTGCGGGTCCAGCACATTGAGCCAGTTGCCGACGATCTGCACATTGCGCACCGGGCCGGTGTGGATCTGGATCATGCCGCGGTTGCCGGCGAACACCATGATCGGGGCTTCGATATGAGCGGCGCGGCGCAGCAACTGCTCCACCGCTTCCGGCAGCACGCGCCAGGCCTGGCCTTCCGGCGCCAGGCGGAAGCCTTGCTGGCGGGACACGCCCCAGCGGCGCAGGAAGGGATGGAAGGCGTGCACGTCTTGCAGGCTCTGCCACTCTTGCTGGAAGCCGGCCTTGTCGATGGCCTCGTCGTCCAGCTCCGCCGCTTCGGCTTCCGGCGGGTCTACGCGCAGCGCGGTCTTGGGCGCGGCGAAGTTCTCCACCAGGCGCTGGTAGGCGGCCACGTCGCTATTGGCGGTCAGGTAGATTTTGTGCACCGCTTCGCCGAAACGGTCGAAGAACTGCAGGCTGCGCTGCTCGCCGCGCGCGCCGGCCGTGGTGACGGCGAAGGCGTGCTGCCAATGGAACAGGAAGATGCGCAGGTCGATCACCGGGTTGATGGCCAGGCCGATCTTGCCGTCGATCTGCACATTGCGGTAATCGCCGGTGGTTTCATGCACGCAGGCGTGATTGCGCGTCAGCGCCATCACCGGGCCCAGCTGGGCGATCTGGCCCAGGATATCGTTCCAATGCGGCTGCAGGGCCTGGCTGGCCGGATCCGCGGCCACCAGTTCGGCTTCGCTGACGCCCAGGGCGTCGGCGGCGTCGCGCGCGCGCAGTTTCGGCTGGCTGGCTTTCAGGACTTGGAAACGATCCCACAGCTGGCTGAAGTCGGTCATGTTTGGATTCTCCTTGGAACGATCAAAAACGGGCGCCCGCCGGGGAGCGGGCGCTTGCGGTTAGAAGGTGTATTCGACGCTGGCGCTGATGTTGCGGCCAGGCTGGGTGAACAGGTCCAGCGTGCGGTCGCTGCTGGTCTTGCCGCGCACGTCGGCGGCTTTCCAGTACTTCTGGTCGAAGACGTTGAACACGCCGGCGCGCAGCACGGTGTTCTTGGCCGGCTTCCAGTAAGCGGTCAGGTCCAGCACGGCGTAGCCGGGGGCTTTGAACGGCGGCGAGGTCTGGCTGCTGCCCTGTTGCGAGATATTGGGCAGGCGGTCGTTGGCGCTGGCCAGTTTCAGCAAGGCTTCGCCGCCGAAGCTCGCCTGGTCGTAGCGCAGGCCCAGCGTGGCGTTGAGCGGGGTGATGCTGGCCAAGGGCTCGTTCTTCTGCTTGTTCTGGCCATGGGTGTAGGCGATGGACGCCATCGCGCGCCAGCTCGGCGCGAAGCGCCAGGCGGCGCGGCCTTCCACGCCCTTGATCTCGACTTCGCCGATGTTCTGGTACTGATAGGCGGACAGGCCGTTGATCATGCCGATGTCCGCCAGATCGATGAAGTCCTTGTAGCGGTTGGCGTAGGTGGTGAGGCCGAAATCAAAGCTGTCCCACTGGCCTTTCAGCCCCAGTTCCACGCCGCGGCTGCTTTCGGACTTGAGATTGGGGTTGGGCAGCACTTGATAGCGCTGGATCTGGTTGGTGAACGCCATATTGGCGTCGTCGAACGGCGGCGCGCGGAAGCCGGAGGAGAACTGCAGGAAGCCGGTGTAGTGATCGGCGAAGGGCAGGCTCAGACCCAGCTTGGGCGAGAAGGCGCTGTCCTTGAAGGTGGGCACCTGATAGTTGTTGGGGTTGCCGTTGGCGAAGGCCTGATCCGGCTGCGGCGTCATCTTGTAGTGATCCCAGCGCAGCGACGGCGAGGCCACCAGGCCGTTGCCGAACTTGATCTCGTCCTGGACAAACAGGCCGATGCGCTCGGAGCGGCTGTCCGGGAAGGTCTTGTTGGGGTAGGTTTCGCCGCCGACGATATTGCTGGTGCTGCCGTTCGGGTTGTACTGGGTCTTGGTGCGCGGACGGCTGGTGTCGGTGCGGCTCAAGTCCGCGCCCCACAGCAGCTGGTGCTCGGCCGAGAGGGCCTTGAAGTTGTGCTCGGCTTCCAGAGTCAGGCCGTAGCTGTCCTGTTTGAAGCCGTAGTCGGACAAGATGCGCAGGCCGTTGCTGCGCCATTCGGTGTTGGTGTCCGCGTTGTCCAGCTTCTGGTAATAGGCTTTCACCGCCAGGCGGTCGAAGGCGCCCAGCTGCTTGCCTTCCCAGGCCAGCGACGCGCGGTCGCGCTGGGTGCGGTCTTTGGCCTGATTGTCGGTAAGGGCGTAAGTGGTGCGGGGAACCGGTCCCAGCGAGCTCAGCAGCGCGCTGTCGGTGTCGCGCCGATAGTGTTCCAGCGTCAGCTCCAGCCGCTGATTGGCGGCAGGCTTGAAGCCCAGCTTGGCCAGCACGTTGTCGCTGTTCCAGCTTTGCGGATTGGGCTTGGTGCGCAGCGTGCTGCTGCTGTCGTTATTGCCCTGGTTGTCGGTTTCGTGGCCGTTGCGGTGGGTGTATAGCACCATCAGATCGGTGCGCTCGCCCTTGACGCCCACGCCGGCGCTAGTGCCCCAGCCGTTGTTGGCGGTGCCGCCGAAGCCCTTGACGCTGCCGCCCACGCCTTGTTCTTCCGGCACGAAATCGTCCACGGTCTTGGTGCGATAGCCCACCACGCCGCCGATGGCGTCGGAGCCGTACAGGCTGGAAGTGGGGCCTTTGACGATGTCGATGGCGCGCAGGGTTTCCAGTTCAACGTAGTCGCGGCCGGAGATGGCGCCGCTGTTGTTGCCGCCGCCGGTATAGGATTCCGGCAGGCGGATGCCGTCGATCAGCATCAGGATGCGGTTGCCGTCTATGCCGCGGATGGTGTAGCCGGCGTTGCCGCGGCGCGCCGGATCGGTGGCCACTTCCACGCCGGGCTCGTATTTGACCGCGTCGGCGATGTCGCGCACCAGTTGATCGTCCAGCTTGTGACGCGAGATCACGCTGGCGTTGGGCGCGGTTTCCGCCAACGATTTGCTGCTGCGGTGGGCGGTGACCTGAACGGTCTCCAGTTCCGCCGGCGTCGCCGCCAGCGCGGGCCAGGCGGCGGCCAGGCTCAGAACCAAGGGGGTGGCGCGAAATAAGGCCATGGAAACTCCAAACTTCCTAAGGTTGGGTGCTTCCGCTGGCTGGCGAGTCCTGGCTGGCTTGCGGTGTGTGTGGTCTGGGACCTATTTGATCAGGATGAGCTTGCCGTTGCGCGTTAACTGCAAGCGGTACATCTCGCCCTGATGCTCGATCAGGATTTCTCTGCCTTTGGCGAACAACTCGCAGCTGCGCAGCACCGGGGACAGGCTGGCAGCGCCGGTTCCGGTGCCGGGCTTGGAGGCAGTGTGGGCGTGCATGAATTTATCCATAGCCAAATGGTAACGATTCTCATTATCGAGTTCAACCAAGAAATGTGATTATTACGCATGAAAAGTGCCAAATTGTAGCGGGATGGTCACAAATGGCCTGGTTGAGCCGCTGCGGGCTAGGGATAATGGCGGTTTTTGCGCGGAGAGGCGGATGGAACTGAACGCTTTGATCAAGCCCTTGCCTTGCCCGGCGGGGGCTCCGCAGGGCTTGCTGCTGTACCGCGTGCGGCTGGATGTGGATTGGCCGGTGGACGAGGCGCTGCTGGCGGGCTTGAGTCCAGACGAGCGCAAGCGCTGCCTGCGCTATCTGCGCACCATCAATCAGTTGCAGTTTGGCCTGACCCGGCTGGCCTTGCGGCGTTTGCTGGCGCAAGAAACCGGCCTGGCGCCGGACGCGCTGCGGTTTGAGCAGGGCGAGCACGGCAAGCCGGCTCTGGACTGGGCGGCTGCGCCGGTTTTCAACGTGTCTCATTCCGGCGCCTACGCGCTGATCGCCATCGGGCGCGGCGGCCAGGTGGGCGTGGACATCGAAACGGTGCAGCCGATGCGCGACGTGCCGGCGCTGGCGGAGCAGACCTTGCTGCCGGGGGAGCTGGAGCTATGCCGGCATGGCGGGGACGTGGAGGCTTTTTTTCAGCTGTGGACCATCAAGGAGGCGGTGCTGAAAGCCTGGGGCGTGGGCATCGCCCAGCATTTGTCCGCGTTTGAGGCGCTGGAACTGACGCGCAGCGAACTGCCGTTGCGGATTGCCGCTCCCGAGCGCTGGCCGGCGACAAGGGCCTGGGCGCTGGAGGCGCCGGAAGGGTATCGGGCGACCTTGGCTTGGGCAGAGAGCTAAGAGCCTGTTCAAAGTCTGCTGCGCTTCAGCGATACGGCGTTGAAAACTAGCTCAAAATGCTCATGTACCACGTGTACATTCCGCTTTTTCGCTAGTTTTCGCCTTGTCTCGCCCTTGCTCGCGAGACTTTGAACAGTCCCTATGAAGCTGTTCACGATCTGTTGCGCCTTGTGGAGCGTTACCTGGTGAGTGCGCCTTAGCCCGCGAGGCTGAGCTCCCAGGCGCAAGCTGAGGAGGGGTTGCTGGTTTGTGTCAGAATGGTCTTGCGCGAATCAATGCAAACCAGATGGCTATTGCGGACGGCTTGCGCGGCAAGCCGTTTGTCTTTGTGGTGTGGTTTGCGCGGACGACAAAAAACCCGTCATGTTGCCATGACGGGCTTCTTGAGAAAGCTGGCGTCCCCACGGGGAATCGAACCCCGGCTACCGCCGTGAAAGGGCGGTGTTCTAACCGCTAAACTATAGGGACTTAAATTGTGGCGCACCCGGAGCGATTCGAACGCCCGACCCTCTGGTTCGTAGCCAGATACTCTATCCAACTGAGCTACGGGTGCTAGTGGCGTCCCCACGGGGAATCGAACCCCGGCTACCGCCGTGAAAGGGCGGTGTTCTAACCGCTAAACTATAGGGACACTTTAAGTTGTGGCGCACCCGGAGCGATTCGAACGCCCGACCCTCTGGTTCGTAGCCAGATACTCTATCCAACTGAGCTACGGGTGCGCTGTCTTGCGAGACGTTGTGTCTTGCGAGAAGCGGAATAATATAGATCCGGCTTTTGAGCGTCAAGGACTTTTGAAAAAAATTTCACATGGCCGCGAGCGGGCGGATTCAGGATGTCGCTTCATGCCAACATGCTAAGTCCGATCTTCCGGCCAAAGCCCCTTCCCGGGGCTTTGGTCGTTTATAAGGCTCAGGCCAGTTCCTGCATTTGCATCGTAGTCTGTTGCAGGCGGCGGGCGAAGGGTTCCAGCAGGCAATACACCTGCTCGCATTCCAGCGTGTCTAGCTTGGATTGCTCCAGCATCGCCGCCAGCGCCGACAAGGCGGTGCTGACTTGATTGAATTCCAGGCTGAGCAGATGAAGGCTGTGATCGAAGTGTTCGCAGTACTCGTCGAGTTGCCGCAATAGCGGGTCAATGGGGTGGAGCGTGGCGTCCTGCTGACGCAAGCTTTTCAGCTGGAGCAGCAAGGTGGATAGCGATGGGATGTGGTGGGGGCGGGGAGAGTTAGGCATGGTGCCTCCATGATGTACGGTATGTTTTCCGCGGCCCACTTCCTACGGTGGGCGGCAGCCCGAACGAGGGTAGGAATACCGGCATCATGGAACCGGCCAGCCCGTGGGCTGCCTCGCCCGGTCTGCCTTTGAGGGCATGACAAGGCACGGACATAGTTGCTCTCGCAGTGATGTCCGCCATGATGCTGCTCGGGTTCCTACGCCCGGTGCTGAATTACAGCACGGCCGGATTATCACGTGCCTGTGGCGGGGAGGCAAGGGGCGGGCGTCCGCTATGGCGGCGCAGCGAGGCCGGGCGCGTTTGAGTTCGGCGTTTCCTCCGGCGGCAGAGGCTTAGAGTCTGTTTATGATCTTTTGTAGGTGTGGTTAAACGCTGCTAGATATGTAGGAGACCACGTATCCGACGCGCCCCAGGTCCCTTCAAGCCTGCCGACGGGTGGCAGGCCCGAGGTCTTAAGCGGCTGCTTGTTCGAGCAGCGCGACGTTAGCGCGCTGCGAGTTCAGCCGCGCCTCGGGACTGACGGGAACCGGCGGGAAGCCGTAGGCCAGGCTTGCAGGGCGGCCTTTGGGGTAAAGGGGAATTTGGCCGCGCAAATTCCCCTTTCCGTTTGCCGGGCGGAACCGGCCCTAAATCATCATCCGCGAAGCGGATTCAATGCCTTGAACAATACTTCCGATCAGAAAAGATCGTGAACAGGTTCTTAGGCAAGGTCCGGCATGGCGGCTGCGTGGCTGGACAGCGCGTCGGCGAGTTCGCTGTTGAGATGAGCGAGCACGGCGTCCCGGGCGCTGGCGATGAAGAAGTGGTCGCCGTCGAACCAGTGGACGCGCGAGGGCGAGGCGGTTTCCCGCTGCCAGCCCTCGGTTTGCTCCGGCAGGCCTTGACGGTCGCCGCGGCCGGCCAGCACGGTGATGGGCAGGCTCAGCGGCGGGGCCGGCTGGTAACTATAGGTTTCCACCAGTTCGAAGTCGGTGCGCAGCGTGGGCAACAGCAGGTCCATCATTTCCCGGTTGGCCAGGATTTCCGCCGGGGTGCCGTTGTAGTCGCGCAGCGCGTCGATGAAGCCGTCGTTGTCCATCCGGTGCAGCATGCGCGGCGGCTGGCGGTGTTGCGGCGCGTCGCAGCCGGACACGATCAGCCTTTGCGGCAGCGGCCGGCCCCGGGCGCGCAGCAGCCGCGTCAGTTCGAAGGCGATCAGCCCGCCCATGCTGTGGCCGAAGAAGGCGAAGGGCAGCGGGTCGTCCAGGGGCAGTTCCCGCGCCAGCGCTTCCACCAGCGGCGGCAGCGCCTTGAAGCCGGCCTCGCGGAAGCGGGCGGCGCGGCCGGGCAGTTGCGCGGCGCAGACTTCCACTTCGGCAGGCAGCTTGCCTTGCCAGCCGGCATAGGCGCCGGCGTGGCCGCCGGCGTAGGGAAAGCAGTACAGGCGCAGCCGCGGCGGCTGGCTGCAGGGCTGGCGCTGGAGCCAGGGTGAGGGGTGCATCGATTCAGTCTCCGGTTTGCAGGGAAGGGCTGGGGCGGAGGTCCGCCGCGCCGGGGCCGCCGGGCGCGCCGATGGCGCGCAGCCGGGGGCTGCACAGCGCCAGCACGGCGACGCCGATCAGCAGCAGGCCGGCGCCGACGAACAAGGCGCGCACCGGCGCCGAGGCCAGGCTGACGCCGGCCAGCGTGGTGGACAAGGGCGTGACCGCCGCCATCATGAACATCAAGAAACTCATTACCCGGCCGCGCATTTCCGCCGGGATGCGGGCCTGGATCCAGGCCATCAGCCGGACTTGCACCAGGCCGCCCAACAGGCCGATCAGGAACATCATCGCGCAACTGGCGGCAAACGCAAGGGACAGGCCCAGGACTATGATCAGCGTGCCCATCAGCGCGTCGGCGCAGAACACCATCCATCCCAGCCGGCCCAGCGCCTTGGGCGGCAGCAGGCTGAGCACGGCCATGCCCAGCAGGCTGCCGGCGCCTTGCGCGGACAGCAGGGTGCCGAAGTGGCCGGCGTCCAGGCCCATCGCGTTCTTGACCAGCAGCGGCAGGCCGATCTGGATCGGGCCGGCGGTCAGGAAGGCGATTACCGCCCAGTAGAAGAACAGCGCGCGCAGGGTGGCGTCGCCCCAGGTCCAGGCGGCGCCGCGGCGGATGGCGCGCAGGATGCCGGCGGCGGACTGCGCCGATTGCGCCGGCGCGGCGGCGGCGCGCGGCCGCAGCCGGCTGAGCATCAGGCCGGCGCTCAGGAAGCAGGCGGCGCCCAGCAGGAAGGCGAGGCTGAGGCCGCCGCCGGCGCGGACGCCGGGCAGGGCGATCAGCGCGCCGGCCAGCATGGGGCCGGTCAGCAGGGTGAGCTGGTTGACCGCCATGAACACGGAGTTGGCCTGTTGCAGCTTTTCTTCCGGCACGGTGTTGGGCAGCAGCGCGGCGGCCGACGGCCCGGTGAAGGCGGCGACCACGCCCATCGCCGCGGCGAAGGGGTAGAGCCAGGCCAGCGGCAGCCCGCCGCGGTAGGCGGCGTAGCCGAGCAGGGCCAGCAGCGCCGCGCAGCACAGCAGCGAGCACTGGAACACCCGCCGCGGCGAGTGCCGGTCCGCCACCGCGCCGCCGACGATGATGAACACCGCGCGCGGCAATTCCATGGCGGTGACGATCAGGCCGAGGGCGAGGCCGTCGCCGCCCCGTTGCAGCACCAGCCAGGGCAGGGCGATCAGCGCGGTCTGCTGGCCCAGGATGGCGCAGAACCAGGCGGCGGTGAGCCAGAGAAAGCGCCGGTCGCGCCAGAGCGCGGGCTGGGCGGCGGGCATGGGCTTAGTCATGGCGGGCCCTCATCGCGCGCTCCAGGCTTTCCGCCAGGCCGGCCACATGCGGCTCGCGCAGCATGTCGGCGTGCTCGCCGGCGGCGCGGAACACCTGGACCGGGCCGGCGGCGTAGCCGGACCAGCCGAGGTCGGCCGGCTCGTCCGCGGCGGCGGCCAGCCCGTCGGTGACCCACAGCGCCACCGGGCAGGGCGCGGTTTGCGGCTGGTGGCCGCGCAGGCTGAGCAGGTTGGCGCGGTAGACGTCGAACATCGCTTCCACCCGGCGCGGGTCCATGCCTTGCGGGAACAGGCCGGAGGCCTGCACTTGCCGGCTCAGCAGCGCGAAGCGCCCGGCGCGGTCCAGCGGCCGCAGCTGCTCTTCCGAGACGGCCAGCGCTTTGCCGGTGGCGATTTCCACGGTGCGGGCCATGTAGTGCAGCAGCCCGGCCTCGTCCTGCGGCAGTTCGCTCAGGAAGCCGGCGTCCGGGCGCGGCGGCGCGTCCAGCGCCGCCAGCAGGCACACTTCGGCGCCGGCCTCCACCAGCCGCCGCGCCAGTTCCGCCGCCACCGCGGCGCCGAAGGAGTGGCCGGCCAGGATCAGCGGTCCGGACAGGCCGGCTTGCAGCACCGCGGCGGCGTAGCGCGCGGCCATCGCCGCCACGCTGTCGTCGGCGGCGACGGCCGGGTCCAGCCCCGCCGCTTGCAGGCCGTAGACGCGCCAGCGCGGCGACAGCCGCTCCACCAGTTTTTGATAGCCGATGATCTGGCCGGAGCCGTCGTGGACCAGCAGCAAGGTGGCCTCGTCGCCGTCCGGGCGTATCGGCACCAGCACCGAGGGCGCGGCGGCCTGGCCGGCCTCGGCCACCAGCCGGGCGAACTCGGCGACAGTGCCGGAGGTGAACAGCGAGGCCAGCGGCAGTTCCACGCCCAGTTCCTCGCGGACGCGGGACAGCAGTTGCAGGGTCAGCAGCGAGTGGCCGCCCATGTCGAAGAAGCTGTCGTCCACGCCGATGCGCGGCAGGCCCAGCGTGGCGGCGAACAGCGCGGCCAGTTGTTCCTCCAGCGGGGTGCGCGGCGCCTGGTAGGCGCGCGCGGCCAGCTCCGGCGCCGGCAGCGCGCGGCGGTCCAGCTTGCCGTTGGGCGTTTGCGGCAGCGCCGGCAGGCTGACCCAGGCGCCGGGAATCATGTATTCCGGCAATTGCTCGGCCAGCGCGCGGCGCAGCGCGGCGGTGTCCGCCTTGCCGTCCGTCGGCACCAGATAGCCCACCAGCCGCGCGGCGGCGGGCGGCGCGTGGTGCAGGGCCACCGCGGCGGCGGCGATGCCGGGCTGCGCGCGGAGCGCGGCTTCGATCTCGCCGGTTTCGATGCGGTAGCCGCGCAGCTTCAGCTGTTGGTCGCCGCGGCCCAGGTATTCAATGCGGCCGTCGGCCAGCCAGCGCGCGCGGTCGCCGGTGCGGTAGAGCCGCTCGCCGTCGCGGAAGGGATTGGGCAGGAAGCGCTCGGCGGTCAGCCGCGGGCGGCGCAGATAGCCGCGGGCGACGCCGGGGCCGGCGAGATAGAGTTCGCCGGCGAGGCCCGGCGGCGTCGGCTGCAAGGCCTGGTCCAGGATGTAGGCGCGATAGCCGGGGACGGCGCGGCCGATGTCGATGGCTTGGCCGTCGCGCGCGACGATTTCCGTGGCGGTGCCCCAGACGGTGGCCTCGGTGGGGCCGTATTCATTGTAGAAGCGCCGGCCTTCGCCTATCAGGTCGTCGGCCGACACCGCTTCGCCGCCGAACAGCACCGCGCGCAGCGATCCGCCCCAGCCGGCGGGCTGGGCCTGGGCCACGGTCCGGTACAGCGAGGGCAGGCTGAGCCAGACCTCGGCCCGCTCGCGCTCCACCAGCCCGGCCAGATAGCCGGGCTCCAGCTGGCCGCCGGCGCGGCTGATGATCAGCCGGCCGCCGCAGGCCAGCGACCAGAACAGCAGCGCCACCGAGCTATCGAAGGAGAAGGAGGGCAGCAGCAGGAAGGCGGTGCCCGGCCGCGACAGCTCCGCCGGGTAGAAGGCGAGCCGGGCGGCGGTGGAGGCGTAAAGGTTGCCGTGCTGGATCACCGCGCCCTTGGGGGCGCCGGTGGAGCCCGAGGTGTAGATCAGGTAGGCGGGGTGGCTGGGCAGCAGCGGGCGGACGCGCTCGTGGTCGGCGGGGTTGCCGTCCGGCAGCGCGGCCAGTTCTTGTCGCAAGGCCGGGTCGTCCAGGTCCAGCCGCGCCGCGCCGTCCGGCAGCGCCGCGCCGGCCAGGGTCAGCACCCGGCGCGGGGCGGCGTCGCCCAGCATGAAGGCGAGGCGGGCCGGAGGGTAGTCCAGGTCCAGCGGCAGATAGGCGGCGCCGGTTTTCAGCGCGGCCAGCATGGCCACCACGGTGTCGGCGCCGCGCGGCAGCGCGATGGCGACGATGTCCTCCGGGCCGACGCCGTCGG
The DNA here is from genome assembly GCF_001043705.1 of Chromobacterium sp. LK11. Taxonomy (NCBI): domain Bacteria; kingdom Pseudomonadati; phylum Pseudomonadota; class Betaproteobacteria; order Neisseriales; family Chromobacteriaceae; genus Chromobacterium; species Chromobacterium sp. LK11. The sequence continues at coordinate 69,150 of NZ_LDUR01000017.1, read as the reverse complement.
CGATCAGGCGCCGCGCCAGTTGGTTGGCGCGGCGGTTGAGTTCGCCGTAGCTCAGGCTGCGGCGTTCGTCGCTCAAGGCGGTCGCATCCGGCGCGGCGGCGGCGCTGGCCTCGATCAGGGGCAGCAGGGTGGCCGGCGCGGACGGCGTGCGGCCGTCGTCCGCCAGCAGCAGCCGGGCTTCGTCCGCGTCCAGCAGCGCCAGGCTGGCCAGCGGCCGTTCCGGCCGCTCGGCCATGGCCAGCAGCAGCTTTTGCAGCCGGCAGGCCAGCCGGCACGCGCCGGCTTCCTCGAACAGGTCGACGTCGTATTCCAGCATCGCCTGCAGGCCGCCGTCGGCTTCGTGCAGGGTCAGGGTCAGATCGAAGCGCGGCGAGCTGTCGCCGCTGGACAGCGTTTCCAGTTCCAGCCCCGGCAGGCGCAGGGTGTCCAGCGGCGCGTTTTGCAGCACCAGCATAGTCTGGAACAGCGGGTTGCGCGCCAGCGAGCGTTCCAGCCGCAGCGCGTCGACGATGGTTTCGAAGGGCAGGTCCTGCAGTTCGTAGGCTTCCAGCACCGTGTCGCGCACCCGCGAGAGCAATTGCAGAGCGCTGGGCGCGCCGGCCAGGTCCACGCGCAGCGCCAGGGTGTTGACGAAGCAGCCGATCAGGCCTTCCAGGTCCGCGTGCTGGCGGTTGGCGATGGGGCTGCCTATCACCAGATCGCGCTGGCCGCTATAGCGCGACAGCAGCTCGGCGTAGCCGGCCAGTAGCACCATGAACAGGGTGCCGCCGGCGCGTTCGGCCAGCCGGCGCAGGCTCTGGGTTTGCTCCGGCGAGAAGCCGAAGCGGACGAAGCGCCCGCGGCGCGGGCGGCCGACGCCGGCGATGCCGCGCGGCCGGTCGCCCAGCAGTTCCAGTTCCGCCGGGGCGTCGGCCAGCCGCGTTTTCCAGCGCGCCAGCAGCTGCTCGAAGCGCTCGCCGGCTAGCGCGTCGCGCTGCCATTGGGCGAAGTCGCCGTATTGGATGGGCAGCGCGGGCAGGCGCGGTGGGCGTTGCTCCAGCGCGGCGGCGTACAGTTCGCCGAACTCCCGCACCAGCACGCCCAGCGACCAGCCGTCGGACAGGGCGTGGTGCAGCGCGATCAGCAGCGCGGCGTCGTCCGGCGCGATGCGCAGCAGGGCGAAGCGCAGCGGCGGCGCGGCCTCCAGGTCGAACTTGGGCCGGGCGAAGGCTTCGGCGGCGCGGCTCAGCGCCGCGTCCAGGCTGTCGCTGGCGTCCACGCGCAGCGTCTGTTCCTGCAAGGCCGGGCCGTCGCCGGCGTCGATGATTTGCAGCAGTTCGCCGTCGCGCAGCTGGAAGCGGGTGCGCAGCGCCTCGTGGCGGCGGACCACGCCGGCCAGAGCGGCGCGCAGCGCGTCCAGGTCCAGGCGGCCGCGCAGGCGCAGGCCCTGGGCGATGTTGTAGACGCCGTTGTCGCCCTGGTCCAGCCGTTCCAGGAACCAGAAGCGCTGCTGGGCGAAGGAGGACGGCAGCGGCCGGGAGCGGTCCGTCGGCGGGATGCGACGCTCCGGCGCGGCCGCCGGCGCGACGGGGTCTTCCAGCGCCGCGCGTTCCGCCAGCGCGACGGCGAATTCGGCCACCGTCGGGTGTTCGAACAAGGCGCGCAGCGGCAGCTCGACGCCGAACTCGGCGCGTAGCCGGGACATGACCCGGGTGGCCAGCAGCGAATGGCCGCCGGCTTCGAAGAAGTTCTGTTCGCGGCCCAGGCCGCCGACGCCCAGCACTTCGCCCCAGATGCGGGCCACCTCGCTTTCGGCGCGGCCGCGCGGCGGGGTGCCGGCGTCGACGCCGCGCTGTTCGGCCTGGCCGGGTTCGGGCAGCGCGCGCGCGTCCAGTTTGCCGCTATGGGTCAGCGGCAGCTTGTCCAGGACGACGAAGGCGGCGGGCAGCATGTAGTCCGGCAGCCGCGCGGCGAGGTGGCGGCGCAATTCCGGCCCCAGCGCGTCGAGCGGCTGGCTTTGCGCCGGGGTGTTGAAGCAGGCGGCGGGCTCGCCGTCGTCGTCGCTGTCCAGCCACTCCAGCGGCAGCGCGGGCAAGGCGTCGGCGGCGGCGGCCAGCGCCAGGTCTAAGCGACCGTCGACGGCGTTTTCGCTCCAGCAGAGGCGCGTGGCCAGGCCGTCGGCGGCGGCCGCGGCCAGCAGTTCGGCGGGCTCGGCGGCGTCGGGCAAGGCTTGCGCTAGCCAGGGCTGGCCGGCGGCGGCTTCGTCGTCGGCCGCGCTGTTGGCCGGATCATGGTCCAGCCAGGCGAGGAAGCGGTTGACCTCGGCGGCGCGGCGGTTGGCCAGGCCGGGCCGCAGGCGCGAGGCGTCGGCGGCGGGCGCGGCGGCGGCGTTCGGCGCGCCCTTGCTCAGCACCACGTCGTAGCGGTAGGTGGTCAGTTCGCAGTCGCCGCCGTCTTCCTTCAGGCGGATTTCAATTCCGGCGATGTCGCCGCGGCGGCGCGCCAGGCGGCGGAACAGCGCGGGGTCCACCAGCAGTTCCTTTTCCTCGGCGATCAGCGCGTCCAGCTGGCGGCGCAGTTCCGCCCGTGTCGGGTGGGCGAGGGCGGGCAGGCGGTGCAGCAGGCGGCTGGCCTGGAAGTGGCGCAGCAGGCCCAGGTGGCGCAAGTCGCCCAGCAGCAGCTTGCCGCCGGGACGCAGTCGCGCCAGCGCCTGGTCCACCACGTCCAGGAAGTAGGCGGCGTCGGGGAAGTATTGCGCCACCGAGTTGACGATCACGGTGTCGAAGTCGTCGGGCAGGCCGGACAGCTCGCGGGCCTCGCGCCGTTCCAGCGTCACCTGGTCCAGGCCGCGCGCGGCCACGGTGCGGCCCAGGCGCTCCAGCGCGCGGGCGGAGAAGTCCAGGCCGTGGTAGCGCTCGCAGTCCGGCGCGACGGCGAGCAGCAGCATGCCGCTGCCGACGCCGATTTCCAGCACCCGGCGCGGGCGCAGCGCGCGGATGCGGCTCAGGATTTCGTCGCGCCAGCGCCGCATGTGGGCGGCGGGAATCAGCGCGTTGTCGTAGGAGTCGGTCCAGCCGACCAGGTCGAGGTCGGCGTCCTCGGCCGGCGCGTCCTCGTAAATCATGTCGAAGGCGGGCAGCCAGCCCTTGTCCTTGTCCTTGGCGGCGTCCACGCCGCTGCGCTTGGCGACGTAGGCGACCAGCCGCGCCTGATCGCCGTCGCCGCGCACCACCACGGCGGCTTCCGCCACCGCCGGGTGCTGGCTGAGCAAGGCCTGGATTTCGGCGGTTTCGATGCGGAAGCCGCGCAGCTTGACTTGTTGATCGGCGCGGCCGCGGTATTCCAGATCGCCGCGCGGGGTGACGCGCGCCAGGTCGCCGCTGCGGTAGAAGCGCAGGCCGCTGTCCAGGTGCGGGTCCGGCATGAAGCGCTGGGCGCTCAGTTCCGGCTGATTGACGTAGCCCAGCGCCACGCCGGCGCCGCCGACGTGGATTTCGCCTACCATGCCCGGCGGCACCGGTTGCAGAGCGTCGTCCAGCAGACGGATGCACAGATCGGGCAGCGCCGCGCCGATCACGCTGCCCAGCTTGCGCTTGATCTCGGGCAGGCCGATGCGGCGGAAGGTCACGTGCACGGTGGTTTCGGTGATGCCGTACATATTGATCAGCAGCGGGAAGTCGTCGCCGTGGCGGTCCAGCCAGGGCTCCAGGCTGCTCAGGTCCAGCGCCTCGCCGCCGAAAACGACGTAGCGCAGCGCCAGATCGCCTTCGCGCGGATTGAGCTCCTCGGCGGCCATCAATTGGCGGAAGGCCGACGGAGTCTGGCTCAGCACGGTGACTTTTTCCTGGCACAGCAGCTGGTAGAAGGCGTCCGAGGAGCGGGCCAGCAGCGGCGGCACGATCAGCAGCACGCCGCCGTGGGCCAGCGCGCCCCAGATTTCCCATACCGAGAAGTCGAAGGCGTAGGAGTGGAACAGCGTCCACACTTCGCGCGGGCCGAACTGGAACAGCTCGGCGCTGCTGGAGAACAGCCGCGCGCAGTTGCGGTGGCTGACCGCCACGCCCTTGGGCCGGCCGGTGGAGCCGGAGGTGTAGATGATGTAGGCCAGGCCGTCCGGGTCGTCGCCGGCCGGCAGCGCCGCCGCCGGCGCGGGCTCCGTCGCGTCCAGCGTCAGCAGCGGGCCGGCGAAGGGCGGCAGCGTGGGTGCCAGCGCCTCGGTGCTGAGCACGGCGCGCGCGCCGCTGTCTTCCAGGATGTAGCGGATGCGGTCGGCAGGATAGGCGGGGTCCATCGGAACATAGCCGGCGCCGGCCTTGAGCGCGGCCAGCACGCCGATCAGCATTTCGAACGAGGGCGTCAGCCACAGGCCCACCGGTTCGCCGGGCCGCACGCCGGCGGCCACCAGCCGCCGCGCGGCGGCGTCGGATAGTCGTTCCAGTTCGCCGTAGCTGAGCTCGCGGCCGTCGCAGCGCAGCGCCGCGGCGTCGGCTTGCCGCGCGGCGAAACGGCTGAAGGCGCGGTGCACCGGTTCGCAGCCGGGCGCGGCGGCGCGCAGCGGCAGCGCCAGCAAGGCGGCGGCCTGGGCCGGCGTGGTCAGCGGCAGCGCGGCCAGCGGCGCGTCCGGCTGGCGGCTGGCGGCGTCCAGCAGAATCACCAGCTGTTCGGCCAGCCGCTCCACCGAGAGCCGCTCGAACAGCGCGGTGTTGTAGGAGAACGCGCCGGACAGGCCGTCCTCGGTCTCGCGCATGAACAGCTCCAGGTCGAAGCGGGCGGCCTCCTGGCTCAGCACCGGGGTCAGCCGCAGCCCGTCCAGCGCGGCCGCCGCCGCTGGGATGTTGAGCAGGGTGAAGGCGACCTGGAACAGCGGGTTGCGGCTGGGGTCGCGGCTGGCCTGGCCCAGCGCGCCGACCAGCTGGTCGTAGGGCACCGCGGCGTGTTCGACGGCGTCGCGCATAGTGTCCGATTGGCGGCGGGCGAACTGGCGGAAACTGTCCGCCGGGCCGATGCGGGCGCGGATCACCAGCATATTGGCGAAGAAGCCGATCAGCGCCTCGGTCTCCACCCGGTCGCGTCCGGCCAGCGAGGTGCCGATGGCCAGGTCGTCCTGACGCGAGTGGCGCGCCAGCAGCGCCTGGAAGGCGGACAGCAGCAGGCAGAACAGGGTGGTGCGTTCGTCCGCCGCCAGCCGGCGCAGGCGCTCGGCGATGTCGGCGGACACGGCGAAGCCCACGGTGGCGCCGTCGAAGCCTTGCACCGGCGGCCGGGGCTTGTCGGTGGGCAGCTCCAGTGTGGGCAGGCCGTCCAGCTGGGTTTTCCAGTAGGCGAGATCGGCGTCCCAGTGTTCTTGCCGGCCGGAGGCGTGCTGCCAGCGCGCGTAGTCCAGATACTGGATGGGCAGCTCCGGCAGTTCCGGCGCGCGGCCGCGGCTGAGCGCGGCGTAGGCGCGGGTCGTCTCGTCCATCAGCACCGCCAGCGACCAGGCGTCGCCGACGATGTGGTGCAGGGTCAGCACCACCGCGTGTTCGTCCTCCGCCAGCCGCGCCAGCGCGATGCGCAGCGGCTGGCCGGCGGACAGGTCGAAGGCGTGGGCGCTTTCGCGGCGCGCCAGCGCTTCCAGCCGGGAGGCGGCTTCCTCGGCCGGCAGGCCGGACCAGTCCAGGCGCTCGATCGGCGCGCGGCCGGCCGGCTGCGGGATCTGGGTGGCCGCGCCGTCCACTTCGCGGATGGCGGTGCGCAGCGAGGCGTGGCGCGCCACCACGCAATCAAAGGCCCGGCACAGCGCGTCCGCTTGCAAGGCGCCGCTGAGGCGGAAGGCGGAGCAGATATTGTAGGCGGCGGCGCCGGCGCTGAGCTGGTGCAGGAACCAGAGCCGCTGCTGTTGGAAGGACAGCGGGCCGGAGGCGGCGTCGCCGCGGGCAATCCGCCCGCCGTCGACGGGCGCCGGGGACGGGGGTAGCACGTCCAGTTCTTGTTCCAGCAAATGGTCGAGAAGGTCCAGATCGTTATCGTTCCAATCGCTAACGCTCATTTCAATGGCTTTCCAGGTGATGTGTTGTCGGCGCCCATCGGGCTGCGCGTCTATCGCGCCCGATTTGATTTCGATTATTTTTCGAGGTCTGTAAAAATATTCAATTTGTGCGGTATATTCTTTGGCGGGTTTGTGGGTCGGTATTCTCCGATTTAAACAATTCCAATTAGAACCTGTTTGCGATCTGCTGCGCGTCGGCGATACGGCGTTGAAAACACCTTCGAAATGCTCATGTACCGTGTGTACATTCCGCTTTCTCAGCTGTTTTCGCCTTGTCTCGCTCTAGCTCGCGAGATCGTAAACACGTTCTTCGCAATGTTTTGATTGGGTAAATTAATTTATTTGAAAACTGTCTTAATTTTCTAGCGACGGCATGGAGGTGGATATGACGCAGGACGCAATCAGCGAAACCCAATACATCGTGGTGGTCAATCATGAGGAACAATATTCGATATGGCCGGAATATCGCGAAATTCCCGCCGGCTGGCGCTCGCTTGGCGTCAGCGGCGGAGAACAGCAGTGTCTGGACTATATTGAAAAGAACTGGACGGATATGCGCCCGTTGAGCCTGAGGCAATTCATGCAGGAAAATCAAACGGCTTCCCCTTCCGATAATTAATGGTTTTTATGTATTGTTTTTAAAGTCGCCGCATTGCGGCGACTTTTTCATTGCAAGGGCAGCCGCCGCGTCAGCCAGGGCAGCAGCAGCCGGTTCAGCCGGGACAGCAGCCGGTGGCGCAGGCCCAGCCAGTTGAGGTCCATGTGGTGGCGGGCGTAGCCGCCGTCGGGGTCGTCGGCCGGCGGCCAGGAACTGCCGTCCGGCGTGGGCGAGCCGGGCTCGAAGTAATAGCCGGGGCAGCACAGGGTGGTGACGTCGTCCAGGCAGCCGCTTTGTTGCACGCACCAGGTGAAGAAGCGCGGCCCCACGGTGACGGCGGTGCGCATCGCCGGCGATTCGCGCAGCCTGGCCGGCATGGCCGGGTCCAGCGGCGCGGACTGGCCGGCCGCCAGCCGGTTCAGCACGGTGTCCCACAAGGGGTGGCCGGGCGCGCTGCCTATCAGCGCGTTGTTGAAGCCGTGGGTGCGCGACAGGATCAGTCGCCGTCCCGGCAGCAGCGGGTCTATCGGCCGCAGGTTTTCGATGTCCATGTCGATGTAGAAGCCGCCCTGCAGCGCCAGGAACAGATAGCGCGCGGCGTCTATGCGCTGGATGTCGCGCTCGAAACCCGCGTAGCGGGCGGCGAACCACGGGTAGTGCTCGTCGACCAGCGCCTGCATGCCGGGCGCGTCCCAGAACACGAACTCCCAGTCCGGATGCCGCCGCATCCAGGCGTCGCGGTAGCGGCGGTATTTGTCCGGCAGCGCGGCGGCGCCCTGGTACCAGATCTGATGGATGCGGCGGGGAATGCCCGCCGCCGGGGTGGCGAGTGTCGGGTTCACGAGAAGGTGGCTCCGCCGTCGATGGCGATGATGCGGCCGTTGAAGTAGTCGCATTCGATGATGAATTTCAGCCCCTGCCAGATTTCCGCCGGCTCGGCCATGCGCCGCAGCGGCACCTGGGCGATCAGCTCCTCGCGGGTGGCCGGCGCCAGGCCGGCCGCCATCGGGGTGTCGGTCAGGCCGGGGGCGAGGCCGGCCACGCGAATGCCGAAGGGCGCCAGCTCCAGCGCCCAGGTCCGGGTCAGCGCGTCCAGGCCGGCCTTGGACGCCGCGTAGTTGGACTGGCCGGGATTGCCGGCGCTGGTGACCGAGGAGACGTTGACGATCAGGCCCGGCGTCTTGAGGCCGGATTCGACGCGGGCGGCGGCGAATTCGCGGCTCAGCAGATAGGGCGCGGTCAGATTGGCGTCCAGCACCGCCCGCCATTGCGCGGTGGGCAGCTTGCGGACGAAGCCTTCCGCGTCCAGCCGCACCAGCCAGCCGTCGCGCAGGATGCCGGCGTTGTTGACCAGCAGATTGGCCGGCTCAGCGTCCTCGGACGCCGTTTGCAGAAAGGCGCGGACCGCGGCCTCCTGGCTGACGTCCACCACTGAGCCGCGCACCGCGCCGGGCAGGCCGGCGGCGTCTTCTTCCAGCCGGCGCAGGCCGGCGGCGTCCAGATCGGCGGCGTGGACCCGCGCGCCGGCGCGGGCCAGTTCCAGCGCGAAGGCGCGGCCTATGCCGCTGGCGGCGCCGCTGACGATGGCCTTGATGTGTTCCAGTTTCATTCTGCGGTTTCCATGGGGGTGGGTTGGGCGGCGGCCTGGCGCAGCGCGTCGCGCTCGGCGTCGGACATGCCGCGCAGTTTCAGATAGACGGCGGCGATCTTGGCGGCCAGGCCGGGCGCGGATTCGCGTTCGGCCAGCAGCGCGGCCAAGGCGCGCGGGGTCTGGGCGTGGAAGGTGGCGCGCAGCGGCAGCGTCTGCCGGAAGATCTTGTTGACGCGCACCTGGATGCGGGTGGCCAGCAGCGAATGGCCGCCCAGTTCGAAGAAGTCGTCGTCGGCGGCGATGCCGGCGCGTTCGAACACCTCTTCCCACAGCGCGCACACCGCTTGCTCCAGCGCGCCCTGGGGCGCGCTGCCGGCGCGGCTGGGCGCGCTCGCCGCCGGTTCGGGCAGGGCCTTGCGGTCCAGCTTGAGGTTGGCGGTCAGCGGCAGTTGCTCCAGGGCGACAAAGCGGCTGGGCAGCATATAGCCGGGCAGCGCGGCGGACAGCCGGGCGCGGATGCGCTGCAAGGCGGCCGGGTCGGCCTCGTCGCCGGCGCGCCAGGCGCCGCTGTCGTCCGGCACCAGATAGGCGATCAGCCGAGCGTGGCCTTGCGGGTCGAGGCGGACGGCCGCCGCCGCCTGGCGCACGCCGGGCAGTTCGCGCAGCCTGGTTTCCACTTCCTCCAGCTCCAGCCGGAAGCCGTTGAGCTTGGCCTGGCCGTCCAGCCGGCCCAGCACGCGGATCTTGCCGTCCGGCCGCAGGCAGGCCAGATCGCCGCTGCGGTAGACGCGGGCGCCGGGCCGGCCGGCCAGCGGGTCGGGGCGGAAGCGGGCGGCGGTTTGCGCCGGCGCGCCCAGATAGCCCAAGGCCAGGCCGTCGCCGCCGATGTGCAGCTCGCCCGCCAGTTGAGGCGGCAGCGGCTGGCCGTGGTGGTCGGCCACCCACAGCGTGGTGCGGCGGACGGCGTGGCCGGCCGGCGGCGGCAGTTCGTCGCCGTCGACCCGGTGCAGCGCGGACCAGATGGTGGTTTCGGTGGGGCCGTAGACGTTCCACAGCGTGACGCCGGCGTCCAGCAGCGCGCGGGCCAGGTCGGCGGGCAGCGCCTCGCCGCCGCACCAGGCGCGCAGGCCGGGCGCGGGCTTCCAGCCGGCTTCCAGCAGCATGCGCCAGCTGACCGGCGTGGCCTGGATCACGCTGGCGCCGCGGCGCGCGGCCTCGGCGGCCAGCGCCGGGCCGTCGCCGCCGGCGGCCGCCGGCGCGATGGCGACCGTGCCGCCGCAGACCAGGGGCAGCAGCAGTTCCAGCGCGGCGATGTCGAAGGACCAGGTGGTGACAGACAACAAGACGTCGTCGGCGCCTAAGCCGGGCTCGGCGCTGAAATGCCGCAGGATGTTGGCCAGCGAGCGATGGGCGATCTGCACCCCTTTGGGCCGGCCGGTGCTGCCGGAGGTGAACAGGGTGTAGGCCGGCGCTTCCGGGTGGAGCGCGTCGCCGGGCAGAGGGCTGTCGTCAGCGTCCGCCTCGGTCGGCGGCAGCGGTGCGGGCAGCGTCAGCAGCCTGGCGGACGCGGGCCAGCCGGCCTGGTCGCCGTCGACGAGGATCAGGCCGGGGCGGGCGTCCTCCAGGATGGCGTCGCGGCGCAGCGGCGGCAGCGCCGGGTCCAGCGGCAGGTATTGCGCGCCGGCCCACAGCGTGGCCAGCAGGGCGGTCAGCGCGCGTCCGTCCGGCGGCAGCGCCAGCGCCACGGTGTCGCCGGGGGCGACGCCGTGAGCGGCCAGCCGGCGCGCCAGCGCGCGCGCGCCGGCCACCAGCTGGCGGTAGCTCAGTTCGCCGTCCTCGGCGGCGACCGCGGTCTTGTCCGGGTTGAGCCGCGCGGCGGAGGCCAGCATGGCGAGCACGTTGTCGCCGCGTTCCGGCGGCGGGAAGGCGGCCGGAGCGTCCGGCTCGGCCAGGCGCAGATCGCCGACGCGGGCCGCGCCGTCCGCGATCTGCCGCAGCAGCCGCGGCAGCGCCTCCAGCAGCGCCGCGACGCGTTCCGGCTCGATGCGGCCGGCGTCGAAGACGCCGTCCAGCTCGATGCCGTCGGCGCCCGGTTTGACGTAGAGGGTCAGCGGATAGTTGGATTGCTCGCGCGCGGAAGCCGCGCCCACGCGCAAGGCCTGGGCGGCGTCGCCGACCGCGGCGCGGATAGGGTAGTTTTCATAGACCAGCACCGCGTCGAACAGCGGCTGGCGCGCGGGCAGGCCGCTCCAGCGCTGGATGTCCACCAGGGCGCTGGATTCGAACGGGACCAGCCGGCTCTGAGCGTCCTGCAAGCGGCGGAGAAAATCGTCCACCGGCTGCGCGGCCGAGCAGTCGGCGCGCAAGGGCAGGGTGGCGATGAACAGGCCGACGGCGGCGTCGCGGCCGGGCAGCGATTCGGGCCGGCCGGACATGGTGACGCCGAACACCAGATCGTCGCAGCGGCCGATCCGGGACAGGGCCACCGCCAGCGCGCCCTGGAACAGGGTGTTGAGGGTGACTTTGCGCTCCCGCGCCGTCCGCCGCAGCGCGGCGCTCAGCTCGGCGTCCAGCCGCAAGGCATGGGCGCGCGGCCGGGCCGGGCCGCCGGCCGGCAGCAGGGCCAGATCGGCCGCGGCGGCGTAGCCGTTGAAATAGTCGCGCCAGAAGGCTTGCTGGGCTTGGCGGTCGCTGTGCGCGCGCAGCCATTTGATGAAGCGCCCGAACGACGGCGCCGGCGGCAGCGCCGCGTTGCGGCCCTGGCTCAGCCCGCGGTACAGGGCCAGCGCTTCGTCGAAGACCACGGCCATCGACCAGCCGTCCAGCAGCGCGTGGTGATGGGTCCAGACCAGCCGCCACGGCGCGCCGTTCCGGGTCAGCAGCGCGAGGCGCATCAAGGGCGGGGCGTTCAGATCGAAGCCGGCGGCGCGGTCGGCGGCCAGATAACGTTCCAGCGCGTCCTGGTCCGGCGTTTCGCTGAGGGTGAACGGCAGCTCGGGCGCGCGGTGGACCCGCTGCAGCGGCGCGGCCAGGCCTTCCCAGGCGAAGCTGACGCGCAGCGCGTCGTGCCGCGCCAGCACCTGTTGCCAGGCCTGGCGCAGCAGCGCCGGGTCCGCCGCGCCGTCCAGTTCGGCGACGATTTGTTCGATGTAGACGCCGGCCGGACCGGCGGCGGCCTCCATCCGCGAGTGGAACAACATGCCTTCCTGCACCGGGGTCAGCGACCACAGGTCGACGATGTCGCCGCGCTGGCCCAGCGCCGCCGGCAGGCTGGCTTCGTCCAGCGCGGCCAGCGGGAAGTCGTCCGGGGTCAGCGCCGTTGCCGCGGCGTTGACGTCCGCGTCCAGGCTCAGCAGCGCGAGCAGCCGCTGCCGCATCTGTCGGGCGAGGGCTTCCACCGTCGCGCGCGGCAGCGTGGCGCGGCCGTAGTTCCAGCGCAGCGACAGCTTGCCGTCGCTGACCAGAGCCACGATGTCGATCAGCCGCGGGCGCAGGCCGTCCGGGTCCTCCATCGCGCCGACGCTTTCCGGCGCCGGCGCCAGCGCGCCGTCGGCCGGCAGGCTGGCGTCGAACTGGCCCAGGTAGTTGAAGGCGATCTGCGGTTCAGGCGCGGCGGCCAGCGCGCGGGCGTCGGCGTCGTCCGCCTGCCGCAGCGCGCCGTAGCCGGCGCCGCCGGCCGGCACCGCGCGCAGCGCCTGCTTGGTTTGGCGCAGCAGTTGCTGCGGCGAGGCCTCGGCCAGGCCGGTCAGCGCCAGCGGATACAGCGCGGTGAACCAGCCCACGGTGCCGGACAGGTCCAGCTCTTCGTCGTCGCGGCCGTGGCCTTCCATGGTCACGGTCAGCGCGTTGGCGTCCAGCCAGTCGCGCAACGCGCCCAGCGCCGCCGCCAGCAGCATTTCCTCGGCGCTGGCGCGCAGCGCTCCGCCGCGGAGCAGGGCGGCGGTTTCGCCGCCGTCCAGCGACAGCTCCACGGTTTCGCTGGCGCCGTAGCGGTTGTCGCGCTCGGCCTCCGCCGTCAGCGGGACGCGGACCGCGTCGGCGGCCAGCCGCGCCTGGTCCAGCCAATAGGCGCGCGCTTCGGCGGAAGGCGCGGGCGGGCGCAGCGCCCAGTGGCCGAAGCCGACGCGAACCGGCGCCGCTTCGGCGCCGGCGAGCAGGCCGGCGAGATCTTGCAGCAGCACGCGCCAGGACACGCCGTCCACGATCAAATGGTGGATGACCAGCAGCAGCCGGCCGGCCTCGCCGTCGCCGTAGTCGAAGTGCACGGCCCGCAGCAGCGGACCGTGTTCCAGATCCAGTGCGCGCTGCGCCGCCTCGGCGCGGGCCTCGACGGCGGCGGCGCGTTGCGCGGCCGGCAGCGCGCTCAGATCGACGCGCTCCAGCCAGTCTTCCTCGCGCAGGGCCTCGCGCGGCGCGTAGCGCTGGCGCCAGCCGTCGGCGTCGGCGGCGAAGCGCAGGCGGAAGGCGTCGTGGTTCTGCTCCAGCCGCAGCAAGGCGCGGCGCAGCGTCGGCGCGGAGACGCCGGCGGCCACGCTCAGCAGCAGCGCCTGGTTCCAGTGGCCGGGGCGCGGCAGGGTCTCGATGCGGTCGAAGAACCAGCGCTGGGCCGGCGTCAGCGGCAGCGGCGCGCCGGGCGGAATCTCCGCCAGCGCGGCCTCTTGCCGCGCCGGGCGGACCTGGGCGGCCAGCTCGGCGATGCTGGGGTGGCTGAAGATGTCGCGCGCGGCCAGCGCCAGGCCGGCCTGGCGGGCCTGGGCCACGATTTGCAGGCCGAGGATGGAGTCTCCTCCCAATTGGAAGAAGTTGTCGTCGGCGCCGATGTCGTCGCGGCTCAGCACTTGCCGCCAGATCGCGGCCAAAGCCCGTTCCTGCGGCGTGTCGGGCGCGCGGCCGCGCGTCGGGGCGGCCTCGTCGGTTTGCGGCGCCGGCAGCGCGGCGCGGTCGGTCTTGCCGTTGGCGTTGACCGGCCATTGCCGCAGCGCGATCAAGCGCGCGGGCAGCATGTATTCCGGCAGGCGCAGGCGCAGCGCCGCCAGGATGGCCGCCTGCCAGTCGCCGGCCTCGGCTTCGGGCGTCAGCCCGACGTAGCCGGCCAGCCGGTCCGCGCCGGAGCGGTCGCGATAGAGCGCGGCGGCGGCCTGGCGCACGCCGGGGCAGGCGGCGAGGCCGGCTTCGACTTCGTCCAGCTCCAGCCGCTGGCCGCGCAGCTTGACCTGGCCGTCGGCGCGGCCCAGGTATTCCAGCACGCCGCCCGGCAGCAGGCGCACGATGTCGCCGCTGCGGTACATGCGGCCGCCGGGCAGCGGCGACTGCGGGTCCGGCAGGAAGCGCCGCGCGGTCTGCGCCGGCTGGCCCAGATAGCCACGCGCCAGGCCGCAGCCGGCGATGTACAGCTCGCCGCGCACGCCGGGCGGCACCGGATTGAGGCGCGCGTCCAGCACGCGGAAGGCGGCGCCGTCTATGGGCCGGCCGATGCCGACGGCGGCCGCCGGCGCGTCGGCGCGCAGGTATTCCGCGCTGGACGCGTCGATGGCGGTTTCGGTGGGGCCGTAGAGATTGACCAGCGGGATGTCCAGCGCGGCGTGGAAGCGGGCCAGGGTGGCGGCCGGCAGCGCTTCGCCGCCGACGAAGACCCGGCGCAGCGAGCGGCAGCCGGCGAAATCCGGCGTCGACAGCAGCACGGCCAGCAGGCTGGGCACCAGTTGCAGCACGGTGACGCCTTGCTCGCGCACGGCGCGGATCAGGTAGTCCGGATCGCGGTGTCCGTTTTCGGCGGCCAGCAGCAGCCGCGCGCCCTGGGTCAGCGGCGCCCAGAACTCCCAGACCGAGGCGTCGAAGCCCACCGGGGTTTTCTGCAGCACCGCGTCGTCCGCGTCCAGCGGGTAGCGGCGGTTCATCCAGGCCATGTGGTTGTCCAGCGCGGCGCGGCCGACGGCGACGCCCTTGGGGCGGCCGCTGGAGCCGGAGGTGAACAGCAGATAGGCCAGCGCGTCGCCATGGGCGGGCGCCGCGGGCGCGGCCGCGTCTTCATCGCTCAGCTCTGCGGCCAGGTCCGGCTGCAAGACGGCGCAGCCGGGCGGCGCGTAAGCGGCGGGGTCCAGGCTGAGCAGCAGCGCCGGCGCGGCCTCGTCCAGGATTTCGCGGCGACGCGCCTCGGGCTGGCCGCGGTCCAGCGGCAGGTAGGCGGCGCCGGCTTTCAGCGTCGCCAGCATCGCCGCCACCAGTTCGGGCGAGCGCGGCAGGTCCAGCGCCACCACCGCGTCCGGACCGACGCCGCGCGCCAGCAGCCGGCGCGCCAGCCGGTTGGCCTGGCCGTCCAGCTGGGCGTAGCTCAGCGTTGCGCCGTCTCCGGCGACGGCGACGGCGTCCGGACGTTGCCGCGCGACGGCGGCGACCGCCTGCGGCACCGAGAAGGCGGCGAGGCCGGCGGACGGCCCGCTCAGCGGCTCGGCGGCGTTGTCGGAGACGTCCGCCAGCGCGGCGTCCAGGCAGGCGGCGTCGGGGTCGCGCGCCAGCGCGGCGGCGGCGGCCAGGTAGAGCCGGCCGATGGCGGCCACTTGCTCGTCGGGGAAGGCGGCGCGGTCGTAGGAGAAGCCCAGGGCGACGGAGCCCTCGGCGCGGCTGGCGCTGAAGGTGACCGCCAGCGGGATGTCGACGGATTCCAGGCTGTGGGTGTCCAGGACTTCCAGGCCGCCGCCGTCGTCCAGCCGGCGATAGATGTGGAAGTCCACGTAGTTGAACGAGGTGTCGAAGCGGGCGGCCTCGCCCAGCTTGAAGATTTCCGCCATCGGGAAGAAACGGTGCGGCAGGCTGGCCCCTTCCGTCGCCATGGTTTCCGCCAGCAGCGCGCGCCAGCTGCCGGCTACGCGAACGCGCAGCGGCAGGGTGTTGAGGAAGAGGCCCAGCGCCTCGGCGCCGTCGGCGTCGGCCGGGCGGCCGTTGCTGACCAGGCCGGTGACGATTTCGTCCTGGCCGCACAAGCAGGCCAGCGCGCGGGCGTGCACCGCCAGCAACAAGGTCTTCAGCGGCAGGCCGCAGTCGGCGGCCAGCCGGATCAGCGCCGCGGCGACGGCGGCCGGCAAGCGCGTTTCCCGCGCGCCCACCCTGGCCTTGCCCGTCGGCGCGGCGCGCTGCGGCCAGCGCGGGACGGCGGCGGACGGCAGGCCGCTGAGCTGGGCGCGCCAATAGGCTTGTTGCGCCGGATCGGCCAGCGCCGCGCGCTCGGCGGCGACGAAGTCGCGGAAGGCACTTTGCCGGACCGGCGCGGCGGTTTGGCCGCGCATGCGTTCGAACAAGCGGGTGCACAAGGTGGCCACGCTCCAGCCGTCCAGGATGGCGTGATGGATGGCCAGCGTCAGCTGCCACTCGTCGTCGGCCAGCCGCAGGCAGCCGACGCGCAGCAGCGGCGGCCGCTCCGGCGCGAAGCGCTGCTCGCTCAACTGGCGCACCTGGCTGGCGACGGCGTCTTCTCTTTGCTGCGGCGACAGGCCGCGCAGGTCGTCGATTTCCAGGCTGGGCGTCAGATCGCGCCAGACCAGCTGCAGCGGCTGGGAGTAGCCGGCGAGCGCGAAGCCGGTGCGCAGCAGCGGGTGTTCGCGGCTCAGCTCCGCCAGCGCCTGGCGCAGGCGCTCCAGGGAAATGTCGGCGCGCAACCGGTGGGAGAACACGTCGTGGTACAGATTGCGGCCGTCGTCGTATTCATTGTGGAACAGCATGCCGGCCTGCAGCCTGGCCAGCGGCAGCGCGTCTTCCACCTCGGGCGGCAGCAGCGCGCGGTCGGCGGCGTCGATCAGCGCGAACGGCGGCAGCTCCGCGTCCGGCGCGGCCGCGTCGCCGTCCTCGCCCATCGCCTCGACGATGGCGGCTATGGTGCCGTGGCGGAAAATGTCCTGGATGCTCAGCGGGCAGCCGCGCTCCTTGGCCAGCCCGGCGATGCGCACGCTGCGGATGGAGTCGCCGCCCAGCGAGAAATAATTGTCGTGGACGCCGACGCGCGGCAGGGCCAGCACCTGGCTCCAGATCTCGGCCAGCAGCTTCTGTCTGGGGGTGGAGGCTTCGACATAGGGCGTGTCCAGCGCCGAGCGCGCGCCTTGCGGCGACGGCAGCGCGCGCGCGTCTATCTTGCCGTTGAGGGTGAGCGGAAACTCGGCGAGCGCGATGAAGACCGCCGGAATCATATGCGCCGGCAGCCGCGCGGCCAGATGGCGGCGCAGCGCTTCGGCGCCGGCCGCGGCCGGGTCGTCGGCGCGCAGATAGGCGATGAGCTGCTCGTCGGCGGCGACGAGGTGGACGTCGCGCACAGCCGGGTGGCAGAGCAGCGCCGCGCGCACTTCGCCCAGCTCGATGCGGAAGCCGCGGATCTTCACTTGCTGGTCGATGCGGCCGCAGTAGAGCAGCTCGCCGTCGGCGTTCCGCCGCGCCAGGTCGCCGGAACGGTAGCGCCGTTGCGCGCCGACGCCGGGAAAGCGCTCGGCGTTGAGTTGCGGGCGGTTCAGATAGCCGAGGCTGACGCCGGCGCCGCCGACCAGGATTTCGCCGGGCGCGCCCAGCGGCACGGGGTGGCCGCAGGGGTCGGCCAGTTCCAGGCTCAGGTCGTCCAGCGGCTCGCCTATCGGGCTGAGCTCGCCGCCGGCGTCGAGATCGGCGGCGAGGATGCGGCGGAAGGTGACGTGGACGGTGGTTTCGGTGATGCCGTACATATTGGCCAGCCGCGGGCCGTCGTCGCCGTGCCGCTCCAGCCACGGCCGCAGCTCGGCCAGCCGCAGCGCCTCGCCGCCGAAGATCACCCAGCGCAGCGCGGACGGCCGCGGCAGCGGCGCTTCGCCTTCGGCGGCGATCGCCAGCTTGAACGCGGACGGGGTCTGGTTCAGCACGGTGACGCCTTCGCGGCCCAGCAGCTCGACGAAGGCGGCCGGATCGCGGCTGAGTTCGCGCGGCACCACCACGCAGCGGCCGCCGTGCAGCAGCGCTCCCCAGATTTCCCATACCGAGAAATCGAAGGCGAAGGAGTGGAAATAGCTCCAGACGTCGTGCTCGTCGAAGGCGAAGTGGCGGGCGCTGGCGGAGAACAGCCGCAGCACGTTGCGGTGCGAGACCAGCACGCCCTTGGGCTGGCCGGTGGAGCCGGAGGTGTAGATCACGTAAGCGCCGTGTTCGGCGTCCAGCTCGGCCGGCGGCCGCGCCGCCGGCCTGGCGTCGCAGCCTATCTCCGTCAGCGACAGGCAGGGGTGCTCCGCCGGCAGCCGCGGCCTGAGTTCGGCGTCGGTCAGGGTGAGCAGCGTCTGGCTGTCGGCCAGCTGGTAGGCCAGCCGCTCCGCCGGATAGTCCGGGTCCAGCGGCAGGTAGGCGCCGCCGGCCAAAGTCACCCCCAACATGGCGGCGATCTGTCCGGCGGAGCGCGGCAGGCAGATGCCCACCGTGACGCCGGGCGCGACGCCGGCCCGGCGCAACCGCTCGGCGATGGCGGCGGCCTGGGCGCGCAGCTGGCGGTAGCTCAGCGTCGCGGAGCCGTCGCTGACCGCGACGCGGTCCGGAAAGCGCTCGGCGGCGGCCAGGAAGGCGGCGGCCAGGGTGTCCGGCCCGCCGCAGTCGGCCGGAACTGCCGGCTGGATCGCGCTTGGCCGCACCAGGCCCAGCTCGCGCAGCGCGGCGTCCGGCCGCGCGGCGATCTGGCGCAGCAGCTCCAGGTAGGCTTCGGCCAGCGCCGCGGCCGGCGCCTCGTCCACCCGGGCGCGGTCGAAGCCCAGCTTCAAGCTCAAGCCGTCGGCGCCCGGCACCAGGGTCAGGGTCAGCGGATAGTGGGTGCGCTCGCGCTGGGAAACGTCGGAAATCCGGAAGCCCAGCCCGTCGGAGGGCAGGGCGTCGCCGATGGGGAAGTTGTCTATCGCCACCAGGGTTTCAAACAGCGGCTGGCCGCGCGGCACGCCGCTGTGGCGCTGGACTTCGGCCAGATCGCTGTGCGACAGCGATTGCAGCTCCAGCTGGCGGCGCTGCACCTCGGCCAGCCATTGCGGCAGCGCGGCGTCGGCCGGCACCGGCAAGCGCAGCGGCAGGGAGTTGATCAACAGGCCGGCCATGCCGTCCACGCCGGGCAGGTCTATCGCCCGGCCGGACAGGGTGAGGCCGAAGACCACGTCGTCCTGGCGGCTGTAGCGGCTGAGCAGGATGGCCCAGGCGCCCAGCAGCAGGCTGCCCGGCGTCACTTGGCAGCGTTCGGCGGCGGCGGCGAGGTCGCCGTCGGCGCGGTAGTCCAGCCGCATCTCGATCTGGCCGACGTCGGCGCCGGCCAGCGCGCCCGGCAGCGCCGGGCGGTCCAGGCCCAGCGGCGTGGGCGCGGCGACATCGCCCAGCAGGGCGCGCCAGCGGCCGGCGGCGGCGTCCTGGTCCTGGCGTCCCAACCAGCCTAGGTAGGCGGCGAAGGGCGGCGGCGGCGGGGGCAGCGCCGCGCCGGACAGCAGCGCGAAATAATCGCGCATCAGGATGGGCAGCGACCAGCCGTCCAGCAGGATGTGGTGGTGGCTCCAGATCAGCCGCCATTCTTCCGGCCCGTAGCGCAGCAGGGTCAGCCGCATCAGCGGCGGCCGGTTCAGCTGGAAGCCGCGGCGGCGGTCCTCGTCCAGCAGCGCCTCCAGCCGCCGTTCGCGCCCGGCCGCGTCGTCCTGGCTCCAGTCGTGGACGGCCAGCGGCGCGCGCGCGCGGCGAAACACCACCTGGCGCGGCTCGGCCTGCCCCTTGGTGACGAAGGCGGTGCGCAGGATGGGATGGCGTTCGGCCAGCCGCTCCAGCGCGTCGGCCATGGCGGCGGGGTCCACCGCGCCGTCCAGCCGGCAGATCAATTGCTCGAAATAGACCGGCGAGCCGGGCGCGAACAAGGTGTGGAACAAGACGCCGCGCTGCAGCGGGCTCAGGGGCAGGATGTCCTGGATCTGGTCTTTGAGGTTGGTTGTGCTTGTCATGTTCATTCGATGTCGGTGAGGTCGTCCAGCAAGGCGGCCAATTCGTTCTCTTCCAGCGCGACGCCGGCGAAGTCCGAGGTGTGGTAGGCGACGGCGGGCTGGCCGCCGGCGCGGCAGAGCGCGGCCAGTTCTTCCAGCGCCAGCCGGCACTGTTCGGCCAGCGCCGGGGTTTGATGCGCGTCGGCGTAGTCGAAGTCCAGCCGCAGGCGGCCTTGCTCGATGCGGGCGTTGACGGCGACGGCGTGCGGCAGCCGCTGGCGCGGGTCCTGCGCCGGCCCGGCTTCCCGTGGCGACAGCCGCGCCCGCAGCCGCGGCAGCACGCCGTCGGCGGCGTCGTCCAGCCGGCCCAGGTAGTTGAAGCTGAGCGGCCGCGGCGGCGCCTGGTCCAGCGCGGCGGCCCGGGCCGGATCGCCCAGATAGCGCAGCACGCCGAAGCCGATGCCGCCGCCGGGCACGCCGCGCAGCGCGGCCTTGGCCGCCGCCGCCGCCGGTTCCCAGCCGTCGCCGGCCGGTTCGACTCGCAGCGGGTGCAGGCAGGTGAACCAGCCCACGCTGCGCGACAGGTCCGGCGCGGGGCCGGCCGCCGCGCCGCGGCCGTGGCTTTCCAGGTCCAGGGCCAGCGCGGGCTGGCCGCTGAGCCGGCGCCAGGCCAGGGTCAGCGCCGCCAGCAGCAGCTCCTGCGGCTGGGCGCGGTAGCGTTCGGCGCCGCCCTCCAGCAGCGCGGCGCTGGCGTCGGCGTCCAGGCTGATCGTCGCGCGGCGGCGTTCCGCGACGCGGCCGACGGCGGCGAGTCCGGGCGGGACGGCCAGCGGGGCGACGGCGGCGCGCCAGTAATCGAACTCGCCGCTCAAGGAAGGCGCGCCGTCGGTCAGCGACTGCGCCCAGGCCCGGTAGCTGACGGCCACCGGCGGCAGCGAGATCTCGGCGTGGTCGGCGGCCTGGCCGTAGGCCTGGTCCAGGTCGTCCAGCAGAATGCGCCAGGACACCACGTCCAGCACCCAGTGGTGGGCGATCAGCAGCAGTTCGGCGCGGCCGTCCGGGCCGGCTTCGACCAGGACGGCGCGCAGCAGCGGGCCTTGCTCCAGATCCAGCGAAGCCTGCAAGCGCGCGCCGTGGGCTTGCAGCTCCGCCTCGCGCTCGGCCGGCGTTGTCGCCCGCAGCGTCAGCGTTTCAAGCGGCGGCGCGGCGCGCGGGCCGTAATGCTGGCTCCAGACGCCGTCGGGGCCGCGGCGCAGCCTCAGGCGCAGCGCGTCGTGCCGCAAGGCCGTCGCGGTCAGCGCCGCCTGCAAGGCGGCCGGGTCCGCGGCGGCGTCCAGGCTCAGCCGCAGGCTGAGGTTCCAGTGCTGCGGCGCGGGCCAGTCTTGTTGCAGGAACCAGCGCTGGATGGGCGCCAGCGGCGCTTCTGCCTGTTCCGGCTCCTCGATGTGCGCCCGCCGCGCGGCGACGCCGGCCGCCGCGGCCAGCCCGGCCACGGTGGGATGGGCGAACAGCGCGCGCGGCTCGATGTCGAAGCCGGCCTGCTTGGCGCGCGAAACGATCTGCAGCGCCAGGATGGAGTCGCCGCCGGCGGCGAAGTAATTGTCGTGCACGCCTATGCCGTTCCGTCCCAGCACCGCGCGCCAGATTTCCAGCAGCGCGGCCTCGGCCGGGTTCAGCGCCTGCTCCGCGTCCGGCGAGGCCGGCGCGGCCTCCTCCGGCGGCGGCAGCGCCGCGCGGTCTATCTTGCCGGCCGGGGTCAGCGGCCATTGCCGCAGCTGCACGATGGCCTGCGGCAGCTCGTGGGCCGGCAGCCGGGCGGCCAGGTGCGCGCGCAGCGCGGCGGCGTCGGTTTCGGCCTCCGGCTTGAGCCGCGCGTAGGCCACCAGCTGGCTGCGCTCGCCGTCCCGGCGGATCAGCGCCAGCGCCTCGTCCACGTCCGGGTGGTTGCTCAGCGCGGCGGCCACGCCGTCCAGTTCGATGCGGTAGCCGCGGAGCTTGACCTGGCCGCCGGCGCGGCCGAGGAAGCGGATGCCGCCGTCGGGCAGGTATTCGCCAAGGTCGCCGCTGCGGTACAGCCGCGCGCCGGGCAGGCCGGACACGGCGTCCGGCACGAAGCTGGCGGCGGTGCGGCCGGGCTGGCCGATATAGCCGCGCGCCAGCGCCTCGCCGCCTATGTGCAGCTCGCCGGGCACGCCGGGCGGCACCAGGCCGCCCCAGCGGTCCAGCAGATAGAGGCGAACGCCGGCCATGCCGCTGCCTATGGACGGCAGCGGTTCGACGGCGTCGCAGGCCTGGATGCTGGCGCAGACCGTGGCTTCGGTCGGGCCGTAGGCGTTGAGCACGCGGCGGGCGGCGGCCCAGCGCGCCAGCAGGCCGGGCGCGGCCGCTTCGCCGGCGGCGATCAGGGTGCGCAGGCCGGGCAGCTCGCTCTCGTCCAGCGCCGCCAGCAGCGCCGGCGGCAGGGTGGCGTGGCTCAGGCCGTGGCGCAGCGCGGCGCGGCGCAAGGCGCCGGCCGGATCTTGCGCCGCGTCGGCGTCCGGCAGGCACAGGGCCGCGCCGCTGCCCAGGGCCATGAAGATTTCCGACACCGAGGCGTCGAAGCTGAGCGGGGCGAACTGGTAGACCCGGCTGGCGGCGTCCACCTGGAAGGCCGCGCATTGGGCGCGGCACAGATTGGCGATGCCGCGGTGGCTGACGCCCACGCCCTTGGGCCAGCCGGTGGAGCCGGAGGTGTAGATCAGGTAGGCCAGGTTGTCGATGCTGGCGGCGCAGGGCGGCGCGGAGTCGGGCGCGTCGACGGCCTCGTCCAGCAACAGCAGGCGCGCCGGCAGCCGGCTCAGCATGGGCAGCCGGCTGGATTCGCTGAGCAGGACGGCGGCGCCGCTGTCGGCCAGCATGTAATCCAGCCGCTCGGCCGGATAGGCCGGGTCCAGCGGCAGGTAGACCGCGCCGGCCTTCAGCGTGGCCAGCAGCGCGGTCACCGCGTCCGCGCCGCGCGGCAGCAGCACGCCCACCACCACTTCCGGGCCGGCGCCCAGCGCTTGCAGCCGGTGGGCCAGCCGGTTGGCGCGGGCGTCCAGCCCGGCGTAATCGAGCGCGCCGTTCTCGTCCAGCAGGGCGGCCGCGCGCGGCGAGAGGGCGGCCTGGTCTTCGAACAGGCGCTGCGCCAGTTGCGGCGGCGCCAGCGGCGGCTGGGCGGCGTCGGCTATCCGCGTCCGCCGCGCCTCGGCCGGCAGCAGCTCGATGGAGGCGAGAGCCGCGTCCGGCGCGGCGACGATGCGTTCCGCCACGGCGAGCCAGCGTTGCAGCAACTCCTCGGCCGCCGCGTCGGCGACGCGACTGCGGTCGAAGGTGAGCTTGACGCTCAGGGCCGCGCCCGGAATCACGGCCAGCGTCAGCGGGTAGTTGGTGTGCTCGCTGAAGCGCGGGGTTTCAAAGCCCAGGCCGGCCGCCTCGTCGCGCAGCATTGCGTCGGCGGGGTAGTTCTCGAAGACCAGCAGGGTGTCGAACAACTGGGCGTTGTCGCGGCCGGCCCAGCGCTGGACGTCCACCAGCCGGTTGTGGGCGTAGTCCTGCACCCGGGCCTGGCCGGCCTGCACCTGGGCCAGCAGCGCGCGCGCGTCGGCGGCCGGGTTCAGCCGCACCCGCAAGGGCTGGGTGTTGATGAACAGGCCTATCATCTCGTCTATGCCGGGCAGATCGCCGTTGCGGCCGGACAAGGCGCTGCCGAACACGATGTCCTCGCCGTGGCCGCTGCGCGCCAGCGTCAGCGCCCAGGCGGCCTGGAACAGGGTGTTCAGCGTGCTGGCGCAGGCTTGCATCGCGGCGGCGGCGCGCGCGCTCCATTCCGGCGACAGCCGCAGCTCGCGTTCGACGAACTCCGCGCCGCCGCCGGCGGGGCCGGCCAGCAGGGTGGGTTGTTCCAGCCCGGAAAAATAGCGGCGCCAGAAGCGCTCGTCCGAGCGGGCGCGGCGGCCGGCGCGGTCCAGCCAGCCTATATAGGCGGAGAACGGGCGCGCCGGCGGCAGGGTCGGGGTTTCGCCGCGGCTGAGCGCGCGGTACAGCGTCAACAGTTCGCGGAAGAACAGCGGCAGCGACCAGCCGTCCAGCAGCAGGTGGTGGTAGCTCCAGATCCAGCGCCAGCGGTCCTGGCCCAGGCGGATCAGCGCCAGCCGCATCAGCGGCGCGGCGTCCAGCGCGAACGGCCGCGCGGCGTCGGCGGCCAGGTAGTCGGCCAGCGCGGCCTCGGGGTCGGCCAGGCCGGACCAGTCCAGCCGGCTGATAGGCAGCGGCGCCGCGCGCATCGCCGCCTGCAGCGGCTGGGCCAGGCCCCGCCAGTGGAAGCTGGAGCGCAGCAGCGGATGGCGCGCCAGCATCGCGCGCCAGGCGTCGGCGAAGGCGTCCGGATCCAGCGCGCCGTCGACCACGCTGCTGAGCTGTTCCAGATAAGCGCCGTCGGCGGCGTCGGCCACGCTGTGGAACAGCATACCCTGTTGCAGCGGCGACAGCGGATAGAGGTCGTCGAAGGAGCCGACGCGGCGTGCCAGCTCGTCGACGGCGGCCTGCTCCAGCCGCGCCAGCGGGTAATCGGCGGCCAGCAGCGGCGCGGCTTCAATCTCGTCCAGCGCCAGCGCCAACTCGCGGGCGAAGGCGTCGGCCCAGCCGGCGACGCTGGCCGCTTCGAACTGGCCGCCGGCGTAGCGCCAGTCCACGCGCAGCCTGCCGTCGAGCACCACCAGCACCAGATCCAGCGCGAAGGGGCGCAGATTGGCGGCGGCGCGTTCGCCGGCGATCAGTTCCGGCCGCAGTTGAAAGCGCTCGTTGTCCAGCGCGCGCGGCGCGCCCAGGTAGTTGAAGCTGATTTCCGGTAGGCCGGCCGCGTCCAGCTGGCGGCGCGCGTCCCGGTCCGGTCCCAGCCAGCGCGCCTGGCCGTATTCCGGCGCGATGGAGGTCAGCCGCGACAATGGCGCGGCGATGGCGGCCAATAGCTCGGCCGCGCCGGCGGAGGCGGCGTCGCCGGCCACGCTCAGCGGATACAGCGCGGTGAACCAGCCCACGGTGCGCGACAGGTCGAGGCCGGATTCGGCGTCGCGGCCATGGTGTTCCATCGTCACCGCGAAGCGCGGCGCGTCGAGCCGGGGCGCCAGCGCGCGCCACAGCGCTAACAGCAGCAGCGTGCTGACGCGCTGGCCGGCGGCGCGGGCACCGGCGCGCAACAGGCGACCGGTCAAGGCTGTGTCCAGTTCGCGGCTGAGCAGCCGCGAGCCTGCCTCGGTATTGGCCGCCGGCGTCGCCGCGTCGCGGCGCAGCGTCGGGAAGCCGGCCGCCGCCTGGCTGAGCCAGGGCGTCGGGTCCGCCTCGGCGGCGTCGGCTCTTTGCCGCTCCGCCCAGCGGCGCCAGTTGGCCGGCACGGCGGCGAGCCGCGGCGCTTCGCCGCGCGCCAGCGCGTCCAGCGCCTGGCCCAGGTCGTCCAGCAAAATGCCCCAGGACACCGCGTCCACCGCCAGATGGTGGACGATCAGCGCCAATAGCGGTGCTTGTCGGCCGCGGCGCAGCAGCAGCGCGCGCGCCAGCGGGCCGGCGCTTGGATCCAGTTCGCGCTGGGTCTGCTCTATTGCCGCGCGCGCCGCCTCCTCGCTCTCGTCCGCCAGTTCCAGTTCGCGGCAGGGCCAGCCGCCGGCCGCGTCGGCCAGCGCCGGGTCCGGCGCGAAGCGCAGACGGAAGGCGTCGTGGCGCGCGGCTACGGCGTCGAGCGCGGCTTGCAGCCGGGCCGGGTCCACGGGGTGGTTCAGTTGCAGCGCCAGCGCCTGGTTCCAGTGCCGCGGCTCGGCCAGATCCAGGCCGGCGAACCAGCGTTGGATTGGCGTCGCCGGCAGCGGGCCGGCGGCGGCATGCTCCTCCTCGGCCGCCGCCGTGTTCAGAGCAGCGGCCAACTGGCGGATGCTGGGTTCCAGCAGCAGCTGGCGCGGGCTCAGCGCCAGACCTTGCGCGCGGGCGCGGGCGACCACTTGCAGCGAGAGGATGGAATCGCCGCCCAGGGCGAAGAAATTGTCGTCGATGCCGGGCAGGGGCACGGCCAGGACCTCGGCCCAGATTCGGGCGAGTGCGCGCTCGGCGTCCGAACGCGGCTCGACGCGCGGCGCGTCGCTGGCGGCCTGAGCCGCCGGCAGCGCGGCGCGGTCTATCTTGCCGTGATGGGTCAGCGGGAAACGCTCCAGCGCCACGATGACGGCGGGCAGCATGTGCTCGGGCAGCTCGGCGGCCAGCGCGGCGCGCAAGGCGGCGGGTTCGCCGTCGCCGACGACGTAGGCGATCAGCCGCGGTTCGCCGGCGGCGGGGCGGTCCAGCAGCGCCAGCGCTTCGCGCACCGCGGGCAGCCGGCACAGCGCGGCTTCGATTTCGCCCAGCTCGATGCGGAAGCCGCGCAGCTTGACCTGATGGTCGGCGCGGCCCAGGTATTCGATCTCGCCGTCGGCGCGGCGGCGGGCCAGATCGCCGGAGCGATAGAGACGGGAGCCGTCGGCGGCGAAGGGATTGGGCAGGAAACGGGAGGCGGTCAGGCCGGGGCGGTTCCAGTAGCCGCGGGCGACGCCGGGTCCGCCGACGTAGATCTCGCCGGGCACGCCTATGGGCACCGGCTGCAGGAAGCGGTCCAGCAGGTGGAAGGCCAGATCGGGAATCGGCTGGCCGATGACCTGACCGCGACGGGCGTCGAGATCGGCCTGGCGGATCGCGCGCTGAGTCACATGCACGGTGGTTTCAGTGATGCCGTACATATTGACCAGCTCGGGGCGGTTATCACCGCGTTGCCGGAACCAGGGCTCCAGGCTGGCCAGCTCCAGCGCCTCGCCGCCGAAGATCACCAGGCGCAAGTCCGGCAAGGCATGAGCGGCGGCGGCGGGAATCAGCTGACGGAAGGCGGCCGGGGTCTGGTTCAGCACCGAGACGCGATGCTGTTGCAGCCAGCCGGCGAAGGCCTCGGGCGAGCGCGACACCCAGTAGGGCACCACCAGGCAAGTGCCGCCGAACAGCAACGGCCCCCAGATCTCCCACACCGAGAAATCGAAGGCGTAGGAGTGGAATAGCGACCACACATCGTCGGGCCCGAAGGCGAAGCGCTCCGAGGTGGCGGCGATCAGTCGCACCACATTGTGGTGGCTGACCACGCAGCCCTTGGGCGTGCCGGTGGAGCCGGAGGTATAGATCACGTAGGCGGCCTGCTGCGGATGCAGACGGCGCGGCGGCGGCGTGTCGTCGCCGGACGAAACGGCGACGTCCAGCCAGCGCAGAGCCAGGCCGGCGGGCAGCGCTTCGGCGGATTCGGCGTCGCCGACGACGACATGGATGGCGCTGTCGCGCACCAGGAATTCGAGGCGTTCGGCCGGATAGCCGGGGTCCAGCGGCACATAGGCGGCGCCGGCCTTGAGGATGGCGAGGATGGCGACCAGCAGATCGGGCTGACGTTGGCAGCAGAGTCCGACGCGCTGCTCCGGGCCGACGCCGAGTTGCAGCAATTGCCGGGCCAGCTGGTTGGCGCGGGCGTCCAGCTCGCGGTAGCGCAGGGCGGTGGTGTCGCCCTGGACGGCGACGCGTTCGGGAAAGGCCCGGGCGGCGTGTTCGAACCAGCTGCACAGATCGGGGTGGGGTGGGGCGACGGCGAGGGGAAGCGGGCTTTGCGCCTGGGCGGCTTGCTCGGCGCTCGGCAGCGGCAGCCGCGTCAGCGGGCAATCCGGCTGCGCGGTCGCCGCCTGCAGCAGTTCGCGGTAGTGCTCCAGCCAACGGGCGGCGGTGTCGGCGCCGATCAAGCCGGCGCGGTATTCCAGCGTGGCGCGCAGGCCGTCGCCGGCTGGCTCCAGCATCAGGCTCAGGTCGAACTTGGCGTCGGAGGGGAACAGCGGCAGCGCTTCCGCCTCCACGCCCCGCCAGTCCAGGCGGCCCAGCGGCGCATTCTGCAATGCGAACAGCGCGCGGAACGGCGCGTCCTGGGCCTGGGTGCGCGGGCCGGCCAGTTTCACCACCTGATCGAAGGGCGCGTGCTGATGGGCGAAGGCGTCCAGGCAGTCGGCGCGGTTGCGCGCCAGCAATTGGGCGAAGCTGGGCGTGCCGCTCAGATCCTGGCGCAGGATCAGGGTGTTGACGAAGAAGCCGAGGGTGGCTTCGAACTCGGCGCGGTCGCGGTTGGCCACCGGGCTGCCGACGCAGACCTCGTCGCGGCCGCTCAGCCGTTGCAGCAGCGCCTGAAAACCGGACAACAGCGCCATGAACAAGGTGGCGTCGGCGGCGCGGGCCTGGGCGCGCAGCGCGTCGGTCAGCGCCGCCGGCAGCGTCAGGCTGACGTGGCCGGCCGCCTCGCTCCGGTTTTGGCCGGCGGCGAAATCGCCGGGCAGCTCCATCTCGCCGTCCAGGTCCGCCAGCCGTTCGCGCCAGTAGTCCAGCGCGTCGGCGTCGCCGCCGGCGCGGGTTTCGCGTTCCCATTCCGAAAAATCGGCGTATTGCAGCGCCTCGGGCAGGGCCGGCTCGGGCAGGCCGGCGGCCAGCGCCGGGTAGAGCGCGCCCAGTTCGCGCACCAGCACGCCCAGCGACCAGCCGTCGCAGGCGATGTGGTGGATGACGATGGACAGCACATGGTGCTGCGGGCCGAGGACGAACAGGCGCGCGCGGATCACTGGATCGCGCCGCAGATCGAAACGCAGGGCGGCTTCCGCGCGCAGCAGCGCCGCCAGGCCGGCCTCGTCGCAGGCGCTGCGCGGCAGCTCGCAGCCGGCTTGCGGGCGGATCAACTGGCAGGGTTCGCCGTCGACCAGATCGTATTGGGTGCGCAGGATTTCGTGGCGCGCCACCAGGGCGTTCAGCGCGGCTTGCAGCGCGTCGGGGTCCAGCGCGCCGCGCAGCCGCAGCGCCAGCGGGATGTGGTAGGCCGTCGAGTCCGGCGCCAGGTCCGCCAGCGTCCACAAGCGGCGCTGGGCGCCGGATTGCGGGAAGACATAGGCGTCGAAAGAGGCGTGGGCGTCAATTGCGTTCATGGTTGGCCTTGATTGGACTGCTTGAAGGAGGCGTCGCCGTCGGCGCAGGGAGTGACGCGCGCCAGCTGGCGGCGCGCCTGCCGCACCGGCGCGGCGGCCGATGTCTGTCCGCGCAGCGCGTCGGCGTGCTGCGCCAGTTCCGCCGCGCGCGGATGTTCGAACAAGAGGCGCAGCGGCAGCGCCAGGCCCAGGCGCTCGCGCAGCCGGTTGGCGGCGCGCACCGCCAGGATGGAGTCGCCGCCCAGCTCGAAGAAGCTTTCATCGCGGCTTACCTGCGGCAGCCGCAACAGCTCGGCGAACACCTCCGCCACCAGGAATTCGCTGGGCGTGCGCGGCGCTTCGAACACGCGCCGGGTCAGCGGTTCCGGCGCCGGCAGCGCGGCGCGGTCTATCTTGCCGTGGTGGGTCAGCGGGAAACGCTGCAGCGTCACGATGACGGCGGGCAGCATGTGTTCGGGCAGCTCGGTGGCCAGCGCGGCGCGCAGCGCGGCCGGTTCGGCGTCGCCGACGACGTAGGCGATCAGCCGCGGCTCGCCGGCGGCGGGGCGGTCCAGCAGCGCCAGCGCTTCGCGCACCGCGGGTAGCCGGCACAGGGCGGCCTCGATCTCGCCCAGCTCGATGCGGAAGCCGCGCAGCTTGACCTGATGGTCGGCGCGGCCCAGATATTCGATCTCGCCGTCGGCGCGGCGGCGGGCCAGATCGCCGGAGCGATAGAGGCGGGAGCCGTCGGCGGCGAAGGGGTTTGGCAGGAAACGGGAGGCGGTCAGGCCGGGGCGGTTCCAGTAGCCGCGGGCGACGCCGGGCCCGCCGACGTAGATCTCGCCGGGCACGCCTATGGGCACCGGCTGCAGGAAGCGGTCCAGCAGATGGAAGGCCAGATCGGAAATCGGCTGGCCGATGACTTGCCCTTTGCGAGCGTCGAGATCGGCCTGGCGGATGGCGCGCTGAGTCACATGCACGGTGGTTTCGGTGATGCCGTACATATTGACCAGCTCCGGCCGCTGGTCGCCGCGTTGCCGGAACCAGGGCTCCAGGCTGGCCAGCTCCAGCGCCTCGCCGCCGAAGATCACCAGACGCAAGTCCGGCAGGGCGTGGTCGGCGGCGGCGGGGATCAGCTGGCGGAAGGCGGCCGGGGTCTGGTTCAGCACCGACACGCGATGCTGCTGCAGCCAGCCGGCGAAGGCCTCGGGCGAGCGCGACACCCAGTAGGGCACCACCAGGCAAGTGCCGCCGAACAGCAGCGGCCCCCAGATCTCCCACACCGAGAAGTCGAAGGCGTAGGAGTGGAACAGCGACCAGACGTCGTCGGGGCCGAAGGCGAAGCGCTCCGAGGTGGCGGCGATCAGCCGCACCACATTGTGGTGGCTTATTACGCAGCCCTTGGGGGTGCCGGTGGAGCCTGAGGTGTAGATGACGTAGGCGGCCTGCTGCGGATGCAGACGGCGCGGCGGCGGCGTGTCGTCGCCGGACGAGACGGCGACGTCCAGCCAGCGCAGCGCCAGGCCGGCGGGCAGCGCTTCGGCGGATTCGGCGTCGCCGACGACGACATGGATGGCGCTGTCGCGCAC
This sequence comes from Chromobacterium sp. LK11, assembly GCF_001043705.1. NCBI lineage: Bacteria > Pseudomonadati > Pseudomonadota > Betaproteobacteria > Neisseriales > Chromobacteriaceae > Chromobacterium > Chromobacterium sp. LK11. Next base: position 39,429 of record NZ_LDUR01000017.1, on the reverse strand, counting down.
CAGGAACTCCAGGCGTTCGGCCGGATAGCCGGGGTCCAGCGGCACATAGGCGGCGCCGGCCTTGAGGATGGCGAGGATGGCGACCAGCAGGTCCGGCTGACGTTGGCAGCAGAGTCCGACGCGCTGCTCCGGGCCGACGCCGAGTTGCAGCAATTGCCGGGCCAGCTGGTTGGCGCGGGCGTCCAGCTCGCGGTAGCGCAGGGCCGTGGTTTCGCCCTGGACGGCGACGCGTTCGGGAAAGGCCCGGGCGGCGTGTTCGAACCAGCTGCACAGGTCGGGATGGGGCGGCGTGATGGCGAGGGGAAGCGGGCTCTGCGTCTGGGCGGCCTGTTCGGCGTTCAGTAGCGGCGCGGCCAGCCAGTCGGCGTCGGGGTCGGAGGCCAGCGCCGTCAGCGCCTGCCGCAGATAGCCGGCGATGTCCTCGATCTGCTCCGCGTCGAATTCGGCCTCGTCCCAGGCCAGCGTCAGTTCCAGGCCTTGGTTGCGCGGATCGCGGCTGAACTGCACCAGGCAGGGGAAGTCGGTTTCCTCGAATACTTCCACGCCTTCCACCGTCACCTCCGGCAAGCGCAGCGCCTGTTCGTAGACGTGGAAGTGGATGTAGTTGAAGCCGACCTCGAAACCGCGTCGTCCCTGGTTCTGCTGCATGATGGCGGCCAGCGGCAGGCGGCGCAGCGGCTGCAAGGCGGTTTCCTCGGCAAAGACGCGGCGCGCCAGTTGCGCCCAGCTGCCGGCCCGCAGCTCCACGCTCAGCGGCACGGTGTTCAGAAACAGGCCCAGCGCGGCGGCGCTGTCTTCGCGCTCGGGGCGGCCGTGGGTGACGTAGCCGGTGCTGGCGGCGGCGGAGCCGGTCAGCAGCGCCAGCACGCGCAGGTGGGCGGCGAGCAGCACGGTTTTCAGCGGCAGCGCCAGCCGCGCGGCGGCGGCGTCCAGCGAGCAGGACAGCTCGGCCGGCAACATGCGGCTGAGACGGCGGACGCTGCGCGGGCCGGCCGCGGCGGGCTGAGCGCGCAGCCGGGGCAAGATGGAGGCTTCCACGCCGGCCAGCCGTCGCCGCCAGGCCGCTTTCAGCTCGGCGTCGTTCTCGGCCTGCTTTTCCTGCTCGATGAACAGCGCGCTCAGCGCGCCGGACGCGTCGTTGCCGCCGGCGCTCTCCGGCTGGCGCGCCAGCCGCAGCAGGTCGGTGACCAGGGTGGCCACGCTCCAGCCGTCCAGAATCGCGTGGTGGAAACTCAGCGTCAGCCGCGCGCGGCCGGTTTCCAGCCGGAACAGCGCCAGCCGCAGCAGCGGCGGTTGTTGCGGCTGGAAGGGCCGGGCTTTTTCCGCGGCGACGAAGTCGGCCAGCGCCCGGCTTTGCGCGTCGGCGTCCAGCGCGCGCAGATCGACGACCTTGAGCGGGACGTCGCCGTCGCGGTGGATCAGTTGCAGCGGTTCCGAATAGTGGTTCCAGTGGAAGGTGGTGCGCAGCGCGGCGTGGCGTTCCGTCAAGCGGCGAACCGCGGTGCGCCAGGCGGTCTCGTCCCAGGGCAGGCGCAGATCGAAGCTGAAGATGTCGTGGAAGATCGCGCCGTTCTGCGACAGCTCGCTGTGGAACAGCATGCCGGCTTGCAGCCGCGACATCGGCAGCGCTTCGATCACGTCGTCCGGCAGGCGCAGCCGGTCGGCTTCGGCAATCAGCGAGAAAGCTTGCCGCGCGGCGGTCTCGCCGTTATCGGCAGGCTCCGGCGTTTCGCACAACTGACGGATGGTGGGCCGGCCGAACAGCGCTTGCACGCTCAGCGCCAGGCCCTGGTCGCGAGCGCGGGCGACCACTTGCAGCGAGAGGATGGAATCGCCGCCCAGGGCGAAGAAATTGTCGTCGATGCCGGGGGCGGGCACGGCCAGGACCTCGGCCCAGATGTGGGCGAGCGCGCGCTCGGCGTCCGAACGCGGCTCGACGCGCGGCGCGTCGCTGGCGGCCTGCGCCGTCGGCAGCGCGGCGCGGTCCACCTTGCCGTGGTGGGTCAGCGGGAAGCGCTCCAGCGCCACGATGACGGCGGGCAGCATGTGTTCGGGCAGCTCGGCGGCCAGCGCGGCGCGCAAGGCGGCGGGTTCGCCGTCGCCGACGACGTAGGCGATCAGCCGCGGTTCGCCGGCGGCGGGGCGGTCCAGCAGCGCCAGCGCTTCGCGCACCGCGGGCAGCCGGCACAGCGCGGCTTCGATTTCGCCCAGCTCGATGCGGAAGCCGCGCAGTTTGACCTGATGGTCGGCGCGGCCCAGGTATTCGATCTCGCCGTCGGCGCGGCGGCGGGCCAGATCGCCGGAGCGATAGAGGCGGGAGCCGTCGGCGGCGAAGGGATTGGGCAGGAAGCGGGAGGCGGTCAGGCCGGGGCGGTTCCAGTAGCCGCGAGCGACGCCGGGGCCGCCGACGTAGATCTCGCCGGGCACGCCTATGGGCACCGGCTGCAGGAAGCGGTCCAGCAGATGGAAGGCCAGATCGGGAATCGGCTGGCCGATGACCTGTCCGCGACGGGCGTCGAGATCGGCCTGGCGGATGGCGCGCTGAGTCACATGCACGGTGGTTTCGGTGATGCCGTACATATTGACCAGCTCGGGCCGCTGGTCGCCGCGTTGGCGGAACCAGGGTTCCAGGCTGGCCAGCTCCAGCGCCTCGCCGCCGAAGATCACCAGGCGCAAGTCCGGCAAGGCATGAGCGGCAGCGGCGGGAATCAGCTGACGGAAGGCGGCCGGGGTCTGGTTCAGCACCGACACCCGATGCTGTTGCAGCCAGCCGGCGAAGGCTTCCGGCGAGCGCGATACCCAGTAGGGCACCACCAGGCAAGCGCCGCCGAACAGCAGCGGCCCCCAGATCTCCCACACCGAGAAATCGAAGGCGTAGGAGTGGAATAGCGACCACACATCATCGGGCCCGAAGGCGAAGCGCTCCGAGGTGGCGGCGATCAGTCGCACCACATTGTGGTGGCTGACCACGCAGCCCTTGGGGGTGCCGGTGGAGCCGGAGGTGTAGATCACGTAGGCGGCCTGCTGCGGATGCAGACGGCGCGGCGGCGGCGTGGCGTCGCCGGACGAGACGGCGACGTCCAGCCAGCGCAGGGCCAGGCCGGCGGGCAGCGCTTCGGCGGATTCGGCGTCGCCGACGACGACATGGATGGCGCTGTCGCGAACCAGGAACTCCAAGCGCTCGGCGGGGTAGCCGGGATCCAGCGGCACATAGGCGGCGCCGGCCTTGAGGATGGCGAGGATGGCGACCAGCAGATCGGGCTGACGCTGGCAGCAGAGTCCGACGCACTGCTCCGGGGCGACGCCGAGCTGCAGCAATTGCCGGGCCAGCTGGTTGGCGCGTGTGTCCAGTTCGCGGTAGCGCAGCGCGGCGGTTTCGCCCTGGACGGCGATGCGTTCGGGAAAGGCCCGGGCGGCGTGTTCGAACCAGCTGCACAGATCGGGGTGGGGCGGGGCGACGGCGAGGGGAGGCGCGGCGCGGCGGGCAGGCTTGGCCAGGGTTTGCTCGGGATCGCGCAGCAGGCTGTGCAGCAAGGGTTCCACGCCGTCGATGAAGGCGGCGGCGTCCAGTTCCGCGAAGCTGGCCAGATTGTAGTCGAGGTCCACTTTCACCGGCTGGCGGGAGTCCGCCTCGCGGACGAATATCTTCAGCGGGTAGTGCTGCGACAAGGCGCGCATCGCGGTCATATTGCTGACGGTGCCGTCGAACATGGCGTCGTAATCGTGTTTCTCGAACGACAGGCTGATCTCGTAGGGCAGTTGGTCGCGGCTGAGGCCTTCGGTTTCGCCTATCGGGAAGCGGTGATGGCGGAAGTCGGCTCTTAGTTCGCGCTGGATCAGGCTGAGCAGTTCGGCGAAGCTCCAGTGCGGCCGGAGCTTCAGCCGCAGCGGGCACAAGCTGGCGAACAGGCCGGGGGTGTTCTTGGCCAGCGCGCTGCGGCGGTTGAGGATGGGCAGCGCCAGCAGCAGGTCGTCGGCGCCGAACTCCCGCAGCGCATGGGTGTAGATCAGGCCGATGAAAAAGTGGAAGACGGTGGCCTGGTGCGCGGCGGCCAGTTCGCCGATGCGGCTATAGCTTTCCGCCGACAGCTGGAAGCTGTGCTGGCCGCAGGCCAGTTGTCCGCCGGCGTCGGCGAACAGCCGGGTTTGATAGCCGGCCAGCTTGTCCTGCCAGTACTGCCTGTCCTTCGCGTAATGGCGCGATTCGTAGTAGCCGTCCTCTTCCTCCGCCAATTCGGCTGGCGTCATCATCGGGGCCGGCTCCGGCAGCGCGCCCAGGCGCAGGCCGTTGTAGTAGCGGCATTTCTCTCCGTAGAGCCGGGCGATGGCCCAGCCGTCGAAGGCGATGTGGTGGAAGCGGCCGTAGAGGATGAAATCCTCGTCCCCGTGACGCAGCAGCGTATAGGCGGCCAGCGGCGTTTGGCCGTCGAAGGCGAAGGCGCGGGCGAAGTCGCGCTCGGTCCATTCCCTGGCCGCGCGCTCCGGGTCCGGCTCGCTGCGGGTGTCTATCACCGTCAGCGGGCAAGGGTGGCGCGGGCACAGCACCTGGCGCGGCTGACCGTCCGCCTCGTCGACGGCGATGCGCAGCGCGGGCGTGTGCTCCATCAGCGCGCTCAGCGCGGCTCTCAGGGTCTCGATATCGAGTGCGCCCTGGATCTTTATGAAACCACCGATGTTGAATAATTCGGGCGTGGAGAATAACGATTGATGAAAATAAATTTCCAGCTGCCGGCGTGTAAGCGGGAAGGTTTCCATTTGAGTTATTCCAATCTTATTTTAGAAAGTATTATGCCGAAATATGCTTTTCGGACTGCCTGTGTGTCGCGTAAATCTACACCGATGTGAATTAAATTAGTGAAGCAATTTAACTGGTAAATAAGTCAGGTTTTTAATGATTGCAATACATGATAGCGTCATTCTATTAAGATAATGGGATAGCAGATGCAGTGATTTCCATTATGTTTTTTCAAATATTCCTGCCAAATACGATTTAAATTCAGTCTGTTTAATTCGTATTGTTTTTATTTTTACTTTTAAGAGTGCGAGGAGTTTTGGAATGAGTTCGAATGATGCGGAAAAACCATTGGCCGCCAGCCGGCGGGACTTTTTGACCGGGGCTTTGAAATTGACTTCGGCGGGGGCGCTGGCGGGGTGGTTGCCGGCCGAACGGATCATGGCGGCGCGGCTGACTTGCAGCCAGCCCAATAACTTCCCCGCCGATATTCCCCTATATAAGCAGAGCTTCAAAAACTGGGCCGGCGACATCAAGGTGGACGATGTCTGGACCTGCGCGCCGCGCTCCGCGGACGAGGTGGTGAAGGTGGCCAACTGGGCCAAGGACAACGGCTACAAGGTGCGCGCGCGCGGCATGATGCACAACTGGTCGCCGCTGACGCTGGCCGCCGGCGTCAGCTGCCCGGCGGTGGTGCTGCTGGACACCACGCGTTATCTGACCGCGATGTCCATCGACGCCTCGGGTCCGGTGGCCAAGGTCACCGCCCAGGCCGGCATCACCATGGAAGCCTTGCTCACCGGAATGGAAAAGGCCGGCCTGGGCGTGACCGCCGCGCCGGCGCCGGGGGACCTGACCCTGGGCGGCGTGCTGGCCATCAACGGCCACGGCACCGCGATTCCGGCCAAGGGCGAACGCCGGCTGGCCGGCGCCAGCTACGGCTCGATCAGCAATCTGGTGCTCAGCCTCACCGCCGTGGTCTACGACAAGGCCAGCGGCGCCTACGCGCTGCGCAAGTTTGCCCGCAACGATCCGCAGATCGCGCCGCTGCTGGCGCACGTGGGCCGCTCGCTGATCGTGGAAGCCACTTTGCAGGCGGCGCCCAACCAGCGCCTGCGCTGTCAGAGCTGGTTCAACATTCCCTACGGCGAAATGTTCGCCGCGGCGGGCAGCGGCGGACGCACTTTCGCCAGCTATCTGGACAGCGCGGGCCGGGTGGAGGCGATCTGGTTCCCGTTCACCAGCAATCCCTGGCTCAAGGTGTGGACGGTGACGCCGAACAAGCCCTTGTTCTCCCGCCAGACCGACAAGCCGTTCAACTATCCCTTCTCCGACAATCTGCCGGACGAAGTGACCGATCTGGCCAACAAGATCCTGTCGCTGGGTGACGGCAAGCTGACGCCGGCCTTCGGCAAGGCGCAGTTCGCCGCGGCCAGCGCCGGCCTGGTGGCGACGGCCAGCTGGGACTTGTGGGGCTGGTCCAAAAACCTGCTGCTCTACGTCAAGCCCACCACGCTGCGCGTCACCGCCAACGGCTACGCGGTGCTGACCCGCCGCGAAAACGTGCAGCGCGTGCTCAATGAATTCGTCACCTTCTATCAGGCGCGGGTGCAGGCTTATCAGCAGCAGGGCCGCTATCCTATGAACGGGCCGGTGGAGATCCGCGTGACCGGGCTGGACGATCCCAGCGAGGCGGCGCTCGGCGGCGGCGTGGCGCCGGCCTTGTCCGCCATCCGCCCGCGGCCGGACCATCCGGAGTGGAACGTCGCCGTGTGGCTGGACATCCTGACGCTGCCGGGCACGCCGTACGCCAACCAGTTCTATCGCGAGATCGAACAGTGGATAGAGGCCAATTTCAACGGTTCCTACGCGGCGGTGCGTCCGGAGTGGTCCAAGGGCTGGGGCTATACCGATCAGGCGGCGTGGGCGGATTCCGCCATGCTGCAGACGACCATCCCCAACGCCTTCCGCGCCGGACAGCCGTCGGCGGCCAACTGGGACGCGGCCAAGGCGGCGCTGGCGGCCTATGACCCGTATCGCCTGTTCTCCTCGCCCTTGCTGGACAGCCTCGCTCTCTGACGCTAGAGAATAGTGGAAACGGCGCGCCTCCTTCGGGACGGCGCGCCGTTTTTCGCCGCGCGCTCGCTTCCGCCTGGCCGCGAACGCTACACTGTAAGCATCCCCACCGCGCCGGATTCGCTCTATTCCGCCCAGCCATGCCATCCTGCTACGCCCAAGTCGATTGCAATTCCTTTTACGCTTCCTGCGAGCGGGTGTTCAACCCGCGGCTGGCCGGCGCGCCGATTGTCGTGTTGTCCAACAACGACGGCTGCATCGTGTCGCGCTCGGCCGAAGCCAAGGCGCTGGGCGTGCCCATGGGCGCGCCTTATTTCCTGCACAAGGCGCGGCTGGAGCAGTTGGGCGTGGCGGTGTTTTCCTCCAATTACACCCTGTACGGCGATTTGTCCGGCCGCGCGATGCGCTTGCTGGCCGGCTTCGCGCGCGCGCAGGAGGTGTATTCGATAGACGAATGCTTTCTGGACATCGCCGGCGAGCCGGAACCGGAACGGCTGGCGCAAGCGATGCGCGACGCGATGCTGCGCGGCCTGGGCCTGCCGGTGTGCGTCGGCATCGGCCCCAGCAAGACCCTGGCCAAGCTGGCCAACCACCTGGCCAAGCAGGATCCGTCCAGCGAGGGGGTGATGAATCTGCAAGCGTTGGACGCGGAGGAGCGCCGCGGCGTGCTGGCCGCGGTGCCGGTGGAGGAGGTTTGGGGCGTGGGCCGCAAGCTGTCGCTCAAGCTGAGGCTGGAGCGCATCGGCCACGCCGCGGCGCTGGCGGCGGCGGACCGGGATTGGCTGATCCGTCGCTTTGGCGTCACCGTGGCGCGCATCGCCGACGAACTGGACGGCCTGTCTTGCCTGAGCCTGGAAGAGGCGCTGCCGCCGCGGCAGTCCTTGATGTCCACGCGCTCTTTCGGCCACAAGGTGACGCGGCTGGAGGAGGCGCGCGAGGCGGTGGCGATGCACGCGGCGCAGGTGGCGGAGCGCTTGCGGCGGCAGGGCTCGCTGGCCGGCTTCCTGCAAGTGAGCCTGCAGCGCGGCGTCTACCAGCAAGGCACGGTGCAGCGCGACAGCGAGGTGGTGCCGCTGTTGCCGGCCAGCGCGGACAGCCGGGTGCTGGTGGCCGCGGCCGGGCGGGCGGTCGAGCGCTTGTGGCGGCCCGGCGCCGGCTACCAGAAATGCGGGGTGATGGCCTGGCAGCTGGTGGACGCGGAGCGGGCGCAGCCGGATCTGTTCGCCGAGGGGGCGGACCCGGAGAAAGGGCGGCGCCTGATGGCGGCGCTGGACGCGATCAACCAGCGCATGGGCCGCGGCACGGTCAAGCTGTTGGCGGAAGGGCTGGAGCAGCCGTGGAAGATGAAGCAGGACATGCTGTCGCCGGCCTACACCACGCGCTGGGAGGACATCCCGGTGGCGAAGGCGAAGTAGCGAGGGGCGGACGCGGCGGAAAGCGGGGCGCGGCCCGGCTCTTGGAGTAAAATGCCGCTCTTGATTTGCAACCTTGCGGGGCCAGGGCGGCGGCTATAGTGCAATCAAGCCGCCGCGCGCCGCACTCGAAAGCGAGACATTGAACCCTCTGTTTGCCCAGCCTTGCGCCATCGTCGACTTGGAAACCACCGGCGGCCACATCAGCCGCGACCGCATCACCGAGGTGGGCGTCATCCTGATCGACGGCGACCGGGTGGAGCGCTTCAGCTCTCTGATCAATCCCGGCCAGCCCATCCCTCCCTTCATCGAGAACATGACCGGCATTTCCGACGCCATGGTGGCGGAAGCGCCGAGCTTCGCCGAGCTGGCCGAGCGTTTGCTGGCGATGCTGTCCGGCCGCCTGTTCCTGGCGCATAACGCGCGTTTCGACTACGGCTTTCTGAAAAACGAATTCCGCCGCGCCGGCCTGCGCTTCCAGAGTCAGTCGCTGTGCACGGTGAAGCTGTCGCGCCGGCTCTACCCGCAGTTTTTCAAGCACAGCCTGGACAGCCTGATAGAGCGGCACGACATCCGCCTGCCGGAGCGCCACCGGGCGCTGGCGGACGCGGAGGCGGTGCATCGCTTTCTGGGCCTCGCCAATCAGGAGCTGGGCGCGGAGGCGCTGGAAGCGGCGATGGCGGCGGTATTGGCCGCGCCGCCGGAGCTGGCCGGCCTGCCGGAGGCGCTGCAGGAGCAACTGGAGCTGCTGCCGGACGTGCCGGGGGTGTACACGCTGTACGGCGAGGACGGCAAGCCCTTGTACGTGGGCCGGGGAAGCAATCTGCGCAATCGGGTGCTGGCGCATTTCGCCGCGGTCAAGGGCGGCGGCAAGAGCCGCGAGGTGCATATCGGCGAGCCCATTGGCCGGGTGGAGTGGCGGGAGACCCTGGGCGAGTTCGGCGCGCATCTGCTGGAGCTGCAGCGCGTCCACGCCTTGGCGCCGCGGCACAACCATCGCGGCAAGCTGAGCCCGGAGCTGTGCTCCATCCAGCTGGTGACTGAGGACGGCTTCACCCGTCCCAAGGTGGTGTACGCGCGCGAGCTGGACTTCAGCCGCACCGCGGATTTGTACGGCCTGTTCCGCCACGCGCGCGAGGCGCGCAAGATCCTGGCGGAGATCGCGCTGGGCAATGCCTTGTGCCAATCGGTGCTGGGGGTGGAGGCGGTGACCAGCCGCAAGGGCGCGCCGTGCGCGGCCTTGAAGCTGGGCCGCTGCCGCGGCGCCTGCGTCGGGCGCGAGCCGGCCGAGGTGCACAATATCCGGCTGCTGGGGGCCTTGGCCAAGCTGAAGGTGAAGGCCTGGCCGTTCGCCGGCGCGATCGCGGTGGTGGAGACCGACGAGGTGACCGGCGAGCGCGCCGAGCATGTGTTTGACCGCTGGTGCTATCTGGGCTCGCGCCAGCGCGACGGCGGCCCGCTGGAGGGCGCGCCGTCCTTCGATCTGGACAGCTACAAGCTGTTGGAGGGCTGGCTGCGCAAGCCGGCGGAGGGGACGGCGCTGCGCGAACTCTGAATCATAGCCAGTTCTTCAGCAGCAAGGCCGCCAGCAGGACGGCGATCAGCGCCAGCAGCCAGTTCTGGCGCTTTTGCTCCCGCATCAGCTGGATGTAGCCGCTGATCAGCAGTTCGCTGTTGGCGGAGGACAGCGCGTCGTTGAGCTTGCGCGGTAGCGTGGGCAGGGTGGTGGCCCATTGCGGCGCCTCGTGCTTCAGCGTGCGCAGCAGGCCGCGCCAGCCTATCTGCTCGTTCATCCACTTGGTCAGGAAGGGCTTGGCGGTGTCCCACAGGTCCAGATTGGGGTCCAGTTGGCGGCCCAGGCCTTCGATATTGAGCAGGGTCTTTTGCAGCAGCACCAGTTGCGGCTGGATCTCGACATTGAAGCGGCGGCTGGTTTCGAACAGGCGCAGCAGCACCATGCCGAAGGAGATTTCCGACAGCGGCTTCTCGAAGATGGGTTCGCACACGGTGCGCACCGCCGCTTCCAGTTCCTCGGCGCGGGTGTCTTTCGGCACCCAGCCGGATTCGATGTGGGCAGTGGCCACGCGGTGGTAGTCGCGGTTGAAGAAGGCGAGGAAGTTGACCGCCAGGTAGTGCTTGTCGGTGTCGGTCAGCGTGCCGACGATGCCGAAGTCCAGCGCGATGTAGCGGCCGTCGGCGGCGACGAAGATATTGCCCGGGTGCATGTCGGCGTGGAAGAAGCCGTGGCGGAACACCTGGGTGAAGAAGATTTCCACGCCGAAGCGGCTGAGCCTGGATAGGTCCACGCCGGCTTCGCGCAGCCGCTCCACCTGGCCCACCGGGATGCCGTGCATCCATTCCAGCGTTAGCACGTCGCGGCTGGTGTAGTCGTAGAACACCTCGGGCACGATCAGCATGTCCGAGTTCTTGAAGTTGCGGCGCAGCTGCGAGGCGTTGGCGGCCTCGTGCATCATGTCCAGTTCGTCGTGCAGGTATTTGTCGAACTCGGCGACGACTTCGCGCGGCTTCAGCCGCTTGCCGTCGGTGAACAGCTTTTCCACCCAGCCGGCCAACGTGGCCATCAGCGCCAGGTCCTGCTCTATCACCGGCTGGATGCCGGGGCGCAGCACCTTGACCGCCACTTCGCGGCCGCGGCCGCCGTCGGGCTGGCGCAGCCAGGCCTTGTGCACCTGGGCCACCGAGGCGCTGGCCACCGGGGTGTTGTCGAAGTCGACGTAGAGTTCGTCCACCTTGCGGCCCAGGCTGCGTTCTATCATCTCGCGCGCTTGCAGGCCGTCGTAAGGCGGCACCCGGTCCTGCAGCCGCGCCAGCTCGTCGGCGTAGTCCGGCGGCAGCAGATCGCGGCGGGTGGACAGCACCTGGCCGAACTTGACGAAGATGGGCCCCAGGCTTTCCAGCGCCAGCCGCACCCGTTGCGGCAGCGGCGCGCTGGCGTCGCGGCGCAGCGGCAGCAGGCCGAACAGCTTGTGGACGAAGCCGAGCTTGGAATGGCCTTCCAGGAAGTCGTCCAGGCCGAAGCGGTAGAAGGTGGAAACAATCTTGAAAAAGCGCGAAATCCGCATGTGCCGTCAGGCCTTTGTCTGTTCTTGTTGCAGCGCGGCCTGCAGCCGCGCCAGGCGTTTTTCCAGGCGGCCGGCGTCGTCGCGCAAGGTGTCCACCGCGGCGACGAAGCCTTGCACCTGGCGGCGGCCGGCCAGCACCGGCGTTTCCTCGCGCAGGTGCTCCACCCAGTTGGCGGCCAGCCGCCAGGCCACCTGGCCTTTGAAGCCGAGCAGGCCGCGCGCCAGGGTTTCCGCGCGCTGGGCGGCGGCGTCGCCCACCAGTCGGGACAGGTCCTCGGCGGCGCTCCACTGCAGGCGGCCCAGCAAGCGGCCGACGGCGGCGGCCAGTTCGGCGTCGCCTTCCAGCTGGATGTCGCTCAGCGCCGGGTCGCGGCCGGCCACCGCCGCCAGCGCGACGGCGTGCTTGAGTCGCACCGTGGCCTCCGGCTCGCCCTCGCAGGCGGCCAGCCAGCCGTCGTCGGTGAACACGCCGGCCACGTGGAAGGGCGGCAGCGCCACGGCGACGCGCCGTCCGGCGTGCGCGGCCAGTTCCGCCCGCACCGCCGGGTGTTGGTTCAGCAGGTGGTTGAACGCCGCGATCTGAATGCCCATGCGCTGTCTCCGTGGATGGAAGGTGAAGGGGTCTGGTCTGATCAAGGCCGCATCGCCGGAGCGCAGCGGATCGTAATCAGGCTCTTAGAAGCTGTTCAAAGTCTCGCGAGCAAGAGCGAGCTGAAGGCGTTTTCAACGCCGTATCGCCGACGCGCAGCAGATCGTAAACAGGTTCTTAGAACTTGTAGCCCTTGTGCAGCGCAACCACGCCGCCGGTCATATTGTGGTAGTCCACCTTGCCGAAGCCGGCGTCCAGCATCATCTGTTTCAAGGTGTCCTGGTCAGGATGCATGCGGATGGATTCGGCCAGGTATTGGTAGCTGTCGGGGTCGTTTGCCACCAGCTTGCCCATCACCGGCAGCGCCTTGAAGGAGTAGAAGTCGTAGAACGGCGACAGCGGCTTCCACACCTTGGAGAACTCCAGCACCATCAGCTTGCCGCCCGGTTTCAGCACCCGGCACATTTCCTTCAGCGCCGCGTCCTTGTGGGTCATGTTGCGCAGGCCGAAAGCCACCGACACCGCGTCGAAGTAATTGTCGGGGAAGGGCAGCTTCTCGGCGTCGGCCAGCGACACCGGCAGCATCAGGCCGTCGTCCAGCAGCCGGTCGCGGCCCACGGTCAGCATCGAGCTGTTGATGTCGGTCAGCCATACCTCGCCGCTCTTGCCCACGCGCTTGGCCCAGCCGCGCGACAGGTCGCCGGTGCCGCCGGCGATGTCCAGCACCTTGTCGCCTGCCTTGACGCCGGAGGTGGTCAGGGTGAAATGCTTCCACACCCGGTGCAGCCCGCCGGACATCAGGTCGTTCATCACATCGTATTTCTTGGCCACCGAGTGGAACACATCGGCCACCTTGGCGGCTTTTTCGCTTTCGGCAACGGTCTTGAAGCCGAAGTGGGTCGTCTTGTCCATGGTCACTCCCTGCTCGCGCCTGCGGCGGCGAGGCGATTGAGATAATCCTGCCAGTACTGGTCGCGTTTGGCGCCCAGCTCGTATAGATAGCTCCAGCTGTACAGTCCGCTGTCGTGGCCGTCGTCGAAGGTGATCTTCAGCGCGTAATGGCCCACCGGCTCCAGCGCGGTGACGGCGACGTGGCGCTTGCCCACTTGCAGCACTTCCTGGCCGGCGCCGTGGCCGCGCACTTCCGCCGAGGGCGAGTAGACGCGCAGGTATTCGCAGGGCAGCTCGAAGCGGGCGCCGTCGTCGAAGCTGATTTCCAACACGCGCGACACCGCGTGCAGCTGGATTTCCTGCGGCGCGGGCGCGTCGGGGGTGGGTCCGGACATGGTCTATCCTCAAAGGCGGCCGATGGGGCCGCGCGTCAGTCTTTGCGTTCCAGCAGCATGGCGTCGCCATAGCTGAAGAAACGGTATTCCCGCTCCACCGCGTGCCGGTAGGCGGCGCGGATTTCCTCGTAGCCGGCGAAGGCCGACACCAACATCAGCAGCGTGGACTTGGGCAGGTGGAAATTGGTCAGCAGGCGGTCCACCACCCGGAAGCGGTAGCCCGGGGTGATGAAGATGTCGGTTTCGCCGCAGCCGGCGGCCAGTTCGCCGCCGCGGGCGGCGGATTCCAGCGCGCGCATGCTGGTGGTGCCCACCGACAGCACTTTGCGGCCGGCGGCGTGAGCTTCGGCGATCAGCGCGCGAGTGGCTTCCGGCACTTCGTAGATCTCGCTGTGCATCTTGTGCTCGGCGATATTGTCCACCCGCACCGGCTGGAAGGTGCCGGCGCCGACGTGCAGCGTCACGTAGGCCAGGCGCACGCCCTTGGCGCGCAGCTGCTCCAGCATGTCTTCGGTGAAATGCAGGCCGGCGGTGGGCGCCGCCACCGCGCCGCGTTCGCGGGCGTAGACGGTTTGATAGCGCTCGTCATCCTCGTCGCCGGCGCCGCGTTCTATATAAGGCGGCAGCGGCAGCTTGCCGGAGGCTTCCAGGATGTCGAACAGATTGTCCTCGGCCAGGAAGCGCAGCTTGAACAGTTCGCCGTGGCGCTCTACCATCTCCGCCTCCCAGCGATCGGCGAAGATCAGCCGGGTGCCGGGTTTGGGCGATTTGGAGGCGCGGACGTGGGCCAGCGCGGTGTGGGCGTCCAGCACGCGTTCTATCAGCGCCTCGATCTTGCCGCCGCTGGCTTTTTCGCCGAACAGCCGCGCCTTGATCACGCGGGTGTCGTTGAACACCATCACGTCGCCGGGACTGACCTGGTCGATGAAGTCGGTGAAGCGCAGATCGGCGCGGTCATGGCCGGCCACGCGCAGCAGGCGGCTGGCGCCGCGCTCGGCCGGAGGGTGCTGGGCGATCAGCTGCTCGGGCAGGTGGTAGTCGAAGTCGGAAAGCTGCATAAGACGTAAAAGATTCAGAATCGGCAAATTATACCCGCGCCGCCGGCCGCCGGCATCAGCTTAGTGAGCGAAGTGGCGGGATTTGCGCTGAATCAACATCGATTTTCGGCAAGGCGGTAAAAACTTGCCAGGCGGAAAAACGCCCGTGGATACTAGTGCTTTGACTCGAAGAACCGCCGTGTTCGGCATCCAAACAACTGTTTGAAATGATGCAAAAGCTAGACATCTTGCAGCGAATTGCGGCAAACTCGCGCCCAAGATGATAAACAGGAGCAGGCTTTGACCGGAAAAATCCTCGTGTTGCACGGCCCCAACCTCAATCTGCTGGGACAGCGGGAGCCGCAGCACTACGGCCGGGAAACGCTTGACGATATCAACCAGCGGCTGGAACAGCAGGCTAGCGCCGCGGGGTTTGAATTGTCGGCATTGCAGAGCAATGCGGAATATGTGTTGATTGATCGCGTGCAGCAGTGCCTGCATGACGGTACTGCCTTCATTCTGGTCAATCCGGCCGCTTTCACCCATACCAGCGTCGCCTTGCGCGATGCGCTGGCGGCGGTGCAAGTGCCGTTTATCGAAGTCCACCTTTCCAACGTTCATGCCCGCGAACCGTTCCGCAAGCATTCGTATTTCTCCGACCTCGCGGTCGGCGTGATCTGCGGATTCGGCGCCCACGGCTATGAACTGGCGCTTGCGCACGCCATCCGGCATCTTGCCGCGCAAGCCTAACTCACTCTACCGAATATCCCACTCGAAGGATTATCAATGGATCTCCGTAAACTCAAGAAGCTGATCGATCTCGTCGAGGAATCCGGCATTGCCGAACTCGAGGTGACCGAGGGGGAAGAAAAAGTCCGCATCACCCGCGTATCCGCCGCGCCGCAAATGGCCTACGCTCAGCCGATGACTGCGCTGCAAGTGCCCAACGCCGCTCCGGCCGCCGCGGCCCCGGCCGCCGAAGCCGCCGCGCCGGCCAGCAACGACAAGAACGCGATGAAGTCGCCCATGGTGGGCACCTTCTACCGTTCGCCGAGCCCGGGCGCCAAGAGCTTCATCGAAGTGGGTCAGAGCGTCAACGCCGGCGACACCCTGTGCATCATCGAAGCGATGAAGCTGATGAACGAGATCGAAGCCGACCGCTCCGGCGTGGTCAAGGCCATTCTGGTTGAAGACGGCCAGCCGGTGGAATTCGGCGAGCCGCTGTTCATCATCGAGTAAGCCAGACGACAGGCTGACGGCAACAGGGCACGGCGCAGCGTCTGTGCCCTTGTCGTTTGCCACGACAGCATTGGCGGCCCCCGCCGGCGACGACGCCGGCCGCGGAATCCGCCAGCGGAGAATTCCATGTTTGAAAAAATTCTGATTGCCAACCGGGGTGAAATCGCCCTGCGCATCCAGCGTGCCTGCCGCGAAATGGGCATCAAGACCGTGGTGGTGCATTCCGAGGCCGACCGCGAAGCCAAGTACGTGAAGCTGGCCGACGAATCGGTCTGCATCGGCCCGGCGCCCAGCGGCAAGAGCTATCTGAACGTGCCGGCCCTGATCGCCGCCGCCGAGGTGACCGATTCCCAGGCCATCCACCCGGGTTACGGCTTCCTGTCGGAAAACGCCGACTTCGCCGAGCGCGTCGAGCAATCCGGCTTCGTGTTCATCGGTCCGCGTCCGGACACCATCCGCCAGATGGGCGACAAGGTGTCGGCCAAGAACGCGATGATTGAAGCCGGCGTGCCCTGCGTGCCGGGCTCCGACGGCGCTTTGCCGGACGATCCGGCCGAGATCGTCAAGATCGCCAAGAAGATCGGCTTCCCGGTGATCATCAAGGCCGCCGGCGGCGGCGGCGGCCGCGGCATGCGCGTGGTGCATACCGAAGGCGCCTTGATCAACTCGGTGCAGATGACCCGCACCGAGGCCGGCGCGGCTTTCGGCAATCCCACCGTCTACATGGAAAAATTCCTGGAAGAGCCGCGCCACATCGAAATCCAGATCCTGGCCGACGAATACGGCAACGCCATCTATCTGGGCGAGCGCGACTGCTCGATGCAGCGCCGCCACCAGAAGATCATCGAGGAAGCGCCGGCGCCGGGCATCACCGACAAGCAACGCCAGAAGATAGGCGAAGCCTGCGCCGAAGCCTGCCGCCGCATCGGCTACCGCGGCGCCGGCACCTTCGAATTCCTGTTCGAGCGCGGCGAGTTCTACTTCATCGAGATGAACACCCGCGTGCAGGTTGAGCACCCGGTGACCGAGATGATCACCGGCATCGACATCGTGCAGGAACAGATCCGCATCGCCGCAGGCGAGAAACTGCGCTACAAACAGAAGGACGTGGTGTTGCGCGGCCATGCGATGGAGTGCCGGATCAACGCCGAGGACCCGTTCACCTTCGTGCCGTCCCCGGGCAAGATCGAAAGCTACCACCCGGCCGGCGGCCCGGGCATTCGCATCGATTCGCATATTTACCAGGGCTACACCGTGCCTTCGCATTACGATTCCATGGTGGGCAAGCTGATCGCCTTCGGCGATACCCGCGAGCAGGCGATGGCGCGGATGCGGGTGGCGCTGTCGGAAATCTCCATTTCCGGCATCAAGACCAATATCCCGCTGCATCAGGAACTGTTCATGGACGCGGCTTTCCAGCGCGGCGGCACGTGCATTCACTATCTGGAGCAGCGTTTGTCGCAGCAGAAAAAAGGGGGCGCCTGATGGCCTGGCTGCAAGCCACCATTGACGCCGAGTCAACCGTTGCCGAGCGTCTGGCCGACGCGCTGATGGACGCCGGCGCGCTGTCCACCGCGATCGAAGACGCTTTTGCCGGCACCGAGCGCGAAGAACCCATTTTCGGCGAGCCCGGCGAGCCGGTGGACAAGCTGTGGAGCCGCAGCCGCATCATCACCCTGTTTGATGAAGCGGCCGACGTGGCCCTGCTGATCGCCGCCGCCGCCAACGCCTGCGGCCTGAGCCTGCCCAGCTACAGCATGGAACGGGTGGAAGAGCAGGACTGGGTGCGTCTGACCCAGTCGCAGTTCGACCCGATCCGGATTTCGGACCGGCTGTGGATCACGCCGACCTGGCACGAGCCGCCGGCGCCGAACGCGGTCAATCTGCAATTGGACCCGGGCCTGGCTTTCGGCACCGGCAGCCACCCCACCACGCGCTTGTGCCTGCAATGGCTGGACGCCCAGCTGCAAGGCGGCGAAAGCGTGCTGGACTACGGCTGCGGCTCCGGCATCCTCGCCATCGCCGCGCTCAAGCTGGGCGCGGCCTCGGCCTTGGGCGTGGACATCGACGCGCAGGCGGTGCGGGCCAGCCAGGACAACGCCGAGCAGAATCAGGTCAAGGCGGATTTCTGCCTGCCGGATCAGAACCCGGAGGCGGTCTACGACGTGGTACTGGCCAATATTCTGGCCAATCCGCTGCGCATGTTGGGCCAGTTGCTGGCGAGCCACGTCAAAACCGGTGGTAGAATCGTGCTTTCAGGCATTCTCGCCGAACAAGCCGAAGAGCTGTCCGCCATCTACGAACAATGGTTCCAGATGGACGCTCCGGTGTTCGACGAAGGATGGACCAGACTGACAGGAACCCGACGCCCCACGGTATGACATATACGACACAGTGCCCCAATTGCCAGACACGCTTCAAGGTCAATGATGCCCAGTTAGCGGCCGCCAATGGCTTGGTGCGCTGCGGGCGCTGTTCGCATGTGTTCAACGCCACCGAGCATTTCGTCGCAGCGGAAGCGCCGCCGGCGGAGCCTCCGCGCGCCGCGGCGCCGCCGCCGGCCGTTCCGCCGCAGTCGGCCCAGCCGCGCGAGGCGCTGGACGATTTCGAGCTGGAAGTGCCGGATTTCGATCCGGGCGCCAGCGCGGCGGAAGCGCCGCCGGACGAGTTGCTGATGCCGCCGCCTATGGCGGAGGAGGCCCCGGCCGCGCGCGCCGACGTCGAGGAGTTCCAGCGCGCTTTGGCGGAGGCGATGCAGAATCGCCACGTCAGCGCGCCGCTGGGCAACCCGTTTGGCGCGGAAGACGCCGCGCCGGAGGAGCCGGCGCCGGAAGTGTTCGGCAACCGCCGCCGTCCCGCTCCGGAACCGGAGCCTGAAGCGGCGCCTGAGCCCCTGTTTGAAGCGCCGCCGGTCAAGCCCGCGCCGGCGCCGGAGCCGCGCGTCGAGCCGCAGCTCAGCCACGTCGACGACGATGAGGACGAGGCGCCGCGTCGTCGCCACCCGGCGCTGACCTTCCTGGCCGTGATCGCCTCGGCGATCGGCGTGCTGGTGTTGGCCGGCCAGCTGGTGTATTTCAACCGCACCCGCATCGCCGCGGAAGTGCCGGAACTGCGCCCTACGCTGGAAAGCCTGTGCGACGCGGTGGGCTGTGCGGTGCCCTGGCCCACCGACATCGCCCGCGTGCGCACCGAGTGGTCGGAACTGGCCTTCGTCCCCGATTTCCCCAATCTGATCCAGCTGTCCGCCACGCTGAAGAACCACGCCACTTACTCCCAGGCCTATCCGATGCTGGAAGTGACCTTGAAGGATTCCGACGATCAGGTGCTGATCCGCAAAGTGTTCGCGCCCAAGGAATACCTGAAGCCGGACGACTTCAAGCTCGGCCATTTCAACTCCAACAGCGAGGTCAAGGTGACCATGCGGCTGGACGCCGGCAAGGTGCATGCGATGGGGTATAGCTTGTATTGGTTCTACCCTTAAGAAGCTGCTCAAAGTCTGCTGCGCATCGGCGATACGGCGTTGAAACCCGCTTCGAAATGCTCATGTACCATCTGTACATTCCGCTTTCTCAGCGGTTTTCGCCTTGTCTCGCTCTTGCTCGCGAGATTCTGAACAGGCTCTCAGAACCATTGATCATGGTTTCCAGGACGACAAACAGGCCGGCATTCGCCGGCCTGTTCGCGTTTCCCGTCCGGAAAGATCTTATTGCCGCGCGGTGCGGGTATTCCCCACCGGCATCTCGCCGCAATTGCTGCGGAAGGGATTGATGTCCAGGCCGCCGCGGCGGGTGTAGCGCGCGTAGACGGTGAGCCGGCTGGGCGCGCAGGCGCGCAGCAGGTCGGTGAAGATGCGCTCCACGCATTGCTCGTGGAATTCATTGTGCTGGCGGAAGCCTATCAGATAGCGCAGCAGCGCCTCGCGGTCCAGCCGCGGGCCGGTGTAGCGGATCTGCACGCTGCCCCAGTCCGGCTGGCCGGTGACCAGGCAGTTGGACTTCAGCAGATGGCTGCACAGGGTTTCGCTGACCACGTCGCCGGCGTCGGCGCGCAGGATCTGCGGGCAGGGCGCGTAGTTGTCCACCTCGATGTCCAGATCGTCGATGCAGTCGCCGGCCGGTTCGGCTATGGTTTCGCCGCCAAATTGCTGCGGCAGCATGATGTCCACGCCTATCGCCTTGCCGGCGGCGGCGGACAGGTCCGCGGCCAGCTGGCGGCGCAGCGCGTCCAGGCCGGCCATCCGGGTCTGGTTATAGCTGTTCAGATAGAGCTTGAAGGATTTGGATTCGATCAGGTTAGGGCTGTCGGCCGGGATGCGGAAGGCGGCAATGCCCACCTGAGGCTTGCCGCGGGCGTTGAGCCAGGACAGTTCGAAACCGGTCCAGATGTCCACGCCGGCAAACGGCAGCGCGGCGGCGTCCACGCCGATTTCGTCGCGCTTGGCCTGGCGCGGGATCGGAAACAGCAGATGGGGATCGTAATGATCCTGATAGCTGACGGTTTTGCCCAGAGGGGATTGCTCCGGGGACATGGCTTGAGTGTTCATGGCTTGAATTATATCGATTTTCAAAGAAGCGGCAGATCGTGAGCCGCTTTTTAAAGCAGGCCCTTGCGCCACAGCGCCATCAAGTCCATGGTCAGCGCCACGCTGCAATGCAGCGCGATGCCCAGCCAGATGGAACGGTAGCGGTAGCTGAGCGCGCCCAGCGCGACGCCGGCGACGATGGCGGCCAGGCTCTCCAGCAGCGGCTTCTCAAAATGGATCATGCAGTAGGGCAGCACCATCACGAAGACGGCGCTGACGCCCAGCCGCGGTTTGAGGCCGTGCACCATATAGCCGCGGAAGAAGAACTCCAGCGCGGCGAACTGGGCGAAATACAAGAGCTCCCACAGCAGCCAGTGCGGCCATAAGCTCTCGCCGGGGCTGAGCCGGAAGAAGGGATAGATCTTCAAAAAGCCGGGCTGGCCGGACGCCCACCATACCAAGGGCAGCATCAGGGCGTAGAACAGCGGGAACAGCTTCAGGTCCGTCTTCAACGTGGCGCGGTCCGGCCAGGCCAGGCCGAAGTCGGCCAGCGGGCGGCGATCCAGCAGCCGGATGGCCAGCAGCGGCAGCAGGCAGTAGCTGGCGATGCTGGCCAGCGCCCAGTAGGCGGCGCGGTAGAGATCGGTGTCCGGGTTATGCACCACCTGCTGGCGGAAGGACAAGCCCAGCGCCGGCCACCATTGCAGCAGCCAGTCCATCATCCAGTAACGGTTGGCGGGGTAGTAGAGCAAGGTCAGGCACAGGCAGCTGACCAGCAGCACGCCGGCGGTCTGACGGTCGGCCGGCGTCAGGAGAGGAGCGCGCGGGCCGGCCGGCATCTCAGCGCTCGCGGCGCATGAAGTCGCGCGGGCGGAAGCCGAGCGCGAACAGCGCGGCGAAATAGACGGCCGCGCCGGCGACGACCAGCAGGCTCAGCCAGGCCACGCGTTGCCAGGCCGGGCCGTGCCAGTGGACGGGCAGCAGCCATTGCAGCGCCAGCAGCGCGGCGGCCATGGCCGCGATGGCCACGGCCATCTTGCTGAGAAAGCCGCCCCAGCCGGCCGAGGGCTGGTAGATGCCGCGCTTGAGCAGCGCGCGCAGCAGCAGGCCGGCGTTGAGGCAGGAGGCGAGGCCGATGGACAGCGCCAGGCCGGCGTGCTTGAGCGGAAACACGAAGGCCAGGTTCATCAGCTGGGTCAGGCACAGGGTGATCAGCGCGATGCGCACCGGGGTCTTGATGTCCTGGCGCGCGTAGAAGCCGGGCGCCAGCACCTTGACCAGGATCAGGCCGAGCAGGCCGAAGGAGTAGGCGATCACCGCCTGCTGCGACATCAGCGCGTCGTGGGCGGTGAATTTGCCGTAGGTGAACAGCGTGGCCAGCAGCGGGCCGGACAGCAGGCCCAGGCCCACCGTGGCCGGCACCGCCAGCAGCAGCGACAGGCGGATGCCCCAGTCCAGCAGCACGCTGAATTCGCCGTCGGAACGGGTGGCGGCGTGTTTGGACAGCGAGGGCAGCAGGATGGTGCCCAGCGCCACGCCCAGCACGCCGGATGGGAATTCCATCAGCCGGTCGGCGTAATACATCCAGGACACGCTGCCGGTGGGCAGGAAGGAGGCGAAGGTGGAGTTGATCAGCAGCGAGATCTGCGCCACCGACACGCCGAAGATGGCCGGCCCCATCTGTTTGATCACGCGCCAGACCGCCGGGTCGCGGAAGGCGAACACCGGGCGCGCCAGCATGCCTATCTGCTTCAGGAAGGGCAGCTGCCACACCAGTTGCACCAGGCCGCCGACGAAGACCGCCCAGGCCAGCGCCATGATGGGCGGGTCGAAGTGGCTGCTGAAGAACAGCGCGAACACAATGAAGCTGAGGTTGAGGAAGGTGGGCGTGAACGCCGGAATCGAGAACTTGCCCCAGCTGTTGAGCACGCTGCCGGTCATCGACGACAGCGAGATAAAGAAGATATAGGGAAAGGACACGCGCAGGATGTCGGCGAACAGGGCGGCCTTGGCCGGCTCGCGGTAAAAGCCGGGCGCGGAAATCCACATGATCAGCGGCGCGGCCAGCATGCCGACGGCGGTGACCAGCAGCAGCACCGAACCCAGCACGCCGGTGATCTTGGCGACGAATTCGCGGGTTTCCTCTTCGCTGCGCTGGTTCTTGTATTCGCCCAGAATGGGCACGAAAGCCTGTGAAAACGCGCCTTCCGCGAACAGGCGGCGCAGCATGTTGGGAATCTTGAAGGCGGCGTTGAAGGCGTCGGCGGCCATGCCGGCCCCGAAAACGCGAGCGATGATGGTATCGCGGACCAGGCCCAGGATGCGGGACACCATGGTCATGCTGCTGACAGCAGCCAGAGCCTTGAGCAGATTCATGTTGCGGGTGGTTTATCTAGCGTTGAGCAAGCCCGCTAGTGTACGCCGCCAGGTTTATTGTTGCAAAACCTGAGTTTAGGGCTTAGAATCGCGGGTTTCAGATTCCGCTCATCAGGAGAAAGATTCATGGCTAACAGCGCACAAGCTCGCAAGCGTGCACGCACAGCCCTTAAGCAGCGCGCGCACAACGCCAGCCTGCGTACTGCATTCCGTACTGCAGTTAAGAAAGTGCTCAAGGCAGTTGAAGCAGGCGATAAAGCCGCTGCCAAGGTAGTGTTCCAGACTTCCGAAAAAGTGATTGACCGCATTGCTGACAAGGGCGTGTTCCACAAGAACAAGGCCGCTCGTCACAAGAGCCGTCTGTCGGCTCAGATCAAGGCCATGGCCTGATCACAGCCCAGCGCTGAAGAATACGCAAAGGCTCCGCATCGCGGGGCCTTTTGTGTGTCTGGCGCATTGATTTCCCTAGGGGGAGGCATGGCTATGTCTGGATGGACGGCGTGGGCGCTGGCCTTGTGCGCAGCGCAGACCCTGGCGGCGGAGCTGCCGCAGCAATTGGCCGAGTGCGGCCGCTTGGCGGACGCCAAGTTGAGACTGGCCTGCTATGACGGCCTGGCGGCCGGCCAGCCCGCGGCGACGGCGGCCATATCGCCTCCTTCCGCCGTTCCGCCCGCGGAAAGCCGGGTTCCGGCTGCGGATGTCCGGACGGACGCGGCGCAGGCGCCCAGCCGGCTGGCCGAAGCCTGGGACCTGGATGGCCGCTCGCGCGGCGATACCTTCGGCTTCCGCCTGTACCGTCCCAATTACTATCTGCCGGTCTGGCAGATGGCCAAGCCCAACAACGAGCCGCAATCGCCGACCCGGCCGCCCAGTCAGACGCCGGGCGGCGAACTGGACAAGACCGAGGCCAAGTTCCAGCTGTCGTTCAAGACCAAGGTGTGGGAAGACATTTTCGATACCCCGCTGAACCTGTGGTTCGCCTACACCCAGCAATCGCATTGGCAAATCTACAACAGGGCGCATTCCGCGCCGTTCCGCGGCACCGACTACGAGCCGGAGCTGATCCTGACCTTCCCGCTGCCGTCTTCCTGGGCCTGGGGCGACACCCGGCTGCGCATGGGCGGCCTGGGCCTGCTGCACCAGTCCAACGGCCGCGCCAATCCCTTGTCGCGCAGCTGGAATCGGGTGTACGCGATGGCGGCGCTGGACAACGGTCCGTTCACGCTGCAAGGACGCTGGTGGGCGCGGCTGCCGGAGTCCGGCGACAATGACGACAACCCCGACATCGTCAAATACCTGGGGCACGGCGATCTGCAGGCGATCTACCAATATCGCGGCCAGACCTTCAGCGCCTTGTGGCGGCCCAATTTCGACAGCGGCAAGCACGGCTTGCAGCTGGACTGGAGCTTCCCGCTGCGGGGCAAGCTGCGCGGCTATGTGCAGGCTTTCGACGGTTACGGCGAAAGCCTGATCGATTACAACGTGCGCACCCGCGCGCTGGGCGTGGGGCTGACGATGAGCGACTGGCTGGAGTGAATCCCGCTCGCTAGGCTGGGCTTGGAATCCGCGGTGCGGATGATGCAAGGATGGTGAACAGGCTCGAAGCAGGCCCGCCGCTAGGCGGGCCTTGCGCTTATTGCAGCAGCGCGGCCGCCTGGCGCGCCATCTCGCCTTCCTCGTCGGTGGGCAGCACATAGGCCGCGCGCGCGCTGGCGGCGGTGGTCAGCCGTCGCGCCTGGGCCAGGTTGGCGGCCTGGTCGGCCTCAAAGCCCAGCCAGGCCAGCTGTTGCAGCACCCGGCCGCGCACCTCCGGCGAATGCTCGCCCACGCCGGCGGTGAACACCAGCGCGTCCAGGCCCTTCATCGCCGCGGCCAGGCTAGCCACTTCGCGCGCCACCCGGTAACAGAACAGCTCGATGGCCTCGCGCGCCGCCGGCAGGTCGCTGGCCAGCAGTTCGCGCATATCGGACGACAGGCCGGAGACGCCGAGCAGGCCGGAGTTCTTGTACAGCTCGCGCCGCACATCGGCCACGCTCATGCCGGCCTGTTCCTGCCAGTAGAGGATGACTTCCGGGTCGATGTAGCCGGGGCGGCTGCCCATCATCAGCCCGTCCACCGCGGAGAAGCCCATGCTGGAAGCCATGCTGCGGCCGGCGTCCAGCGCGCAGGCGCTGGCGCCGCTGCCCAGGTGGCAGACCACCACCTTGGCGCGCTCCAGGCCCAGTTCCGGCAGCCGCCTGGCGATGGCGGCGTAGGACAGGCCGTGGAAGCCGTAGCGGCGCACCCCGTCGTCGTGCCAGTGGCGGGCGATGCCGAAGCGGGTGGCCACCTCCGGCTGCTGGGCGTGGAAGGCGGTGTCGAAGCAGGCGAACTGCGGCAGCCGGGCGTCGTACTCCTCGAAGGCGGAAATCACCGACAGGCTGACCGGCTGATGCAGCGGCGCCAGCGCCACGTAGTCCTCCAGCTGGGCGCGGATGTCGGCGTCCAGCCGTACGGCGGCGGTGAAGCGGCCGCCGCCGTGCACCACCCGGTGCACCACGGCCAGCGGCTCCAGCTGCTGATCGGCCAGGCTGTTGATCACCGCGGCGATGGCGTTGGCGCGGCCGCCGTCGTCCAGCGCGTGGCGGCTCAGCGTCTGGCCCTTGCCGTCCAGCAATTGCAGTTCCGGCTTGGCCTGGCCGAAGCGGTCCACCATGCCGCGCGCCAGCAGCTGGCGCCCGTCCGGCGCGAAGGCGCGGAATTTCAGCGTCGAGGAGCCGGCGTTGACGGCGAGCAGCACCCTGCTCATGGCCGCGGCCCGCTTTGCCGGCGCTTGTGCGCCAGCAAATTTGCCACGGCGGCGGAGGCGAGGCGGCCGTTGGCGTCGTCGGCGCGGCTGGTCAGCACGATGGGCGCGCGCGCGCCCATCACGATGCCGGCCGAAGCCGCGGCGGCCAGATAGGTCAGCTGCTTGCCCAGCATATTGCCGGCTTCCAGATCCGGCACCAGCAGGATGTCCGGGTCGCCTGCCACCGGCGAGACGATGCCCTTGCTGTCGGCGGCTTCGCGCGAGATGGCGTTGTCGAAGGCCAGCGGGCCGTCGAGGATGGCGCCGGTGATCTGGCCGCGGTCCGCCATCTTGCACAGCGCGGCGGCGTCCAGCGTGGAGCGCATCGCCGGATTGATGGTTTCCACCGCGGCCAGGATGGCCACCTTGGGCTGGCGGATGCCCAGCGCCTGGGTCAGGTCAATGGCGTTCTGGCAGATGTCGCGCTTGGTCAGCAGGTCGGGCTCGATATTGATCGCGGCGTCGGTGATGAACAGATAGCGCGGATAGGTCTCCACCTTCATGATCCAGACGTGGCTGATGCGGCGGTCGGTGCGGATGCCGGTGCCGCGCGCCAGCGCTTCGGCCATGAATTCGTCGGTGTGCAGGCTGCCCTTCATCAGAATGTCGGCGTAGCCGTCGCGCACCAGGGTCACCGCCTGCTCGGCGGCGGCGTGGCTGTGCGGCACGTCGATCAGCTCGAAGCGGCTCAGGTCCACTTCCAGCTCGTCGGCCAGCTTGGCCAGCCGGGCGGCGGGGGCCACCAGGATGGGGGTGGCGATGCCGTGGTCGGCGGCCTCCACCGCGCCCAGCAGCGCTTCGCGGCTGCAGGGGTGGGCCACCGCCATCGGCAGCGGCCCCAGGCCGGTCGCCTGTTGCAGGATGTCGGCAAAAGCGTGTTCGTCGCGTGTCATGGCGGGCCTCCTCAAGCCTTGATGTGGTGGCCGCCATCGACATAGATGGTCTGGCCG
This sequence comes from Chromobacterium sp. LK11, assembly GCF_001043705.1. Classification (NCBI taxonomy): domain Bacteria; kingdom Pseudomonadati; phylum Pseudomonadota; class Betaproteobacteria; order Neisseriales; family Chromobacteriaceae; genus Chromobacterium; species Chromobacterium sp. LK11. The sequence goes on along the minus strand of NZ_LDUR01000017.1, from coordinate 13,300 downwards.
GTCAGGCCGCGGGCGGCGTCGGAGATCAGGAAGGCGCAGGTGGTGCCCACGTCCTCGATTTCCACCAGGCGGTTCTGCGGAGCGCGCGCGATGGCGTCCTCGATCAATTGGTCGAAGTGGGCGATGCCGGAGGCGGCGCGGGTGCGCAGCGGGCCGGGGGACACCGCGTGCACGCGGATGTTCTTGGAACCCAGCTCGCTGGCCAGGTAGCGGGACACGCTTTCCAGCGCGGCCTTGACCGGGCCCATGATGTTGTAGTTCTCCACCACCTTGTCGGCGCCGTAATAGCTCATGGTGATCAGGCTGCCGCCCTGGCTCATCAAGGGCTCGGCCAGGCGGGCCATTTCGATGAAGGAGTAGCAGGAGACGCGCATCGCCTGCTGGAAGCCGGCCTGGGAACAGTCGGTGACGCGGCCGTGCAGATCGTCCATCGGGCAGAAGGCGATGGAGTGAATGACGAAATCCAGTTTGCCCCATTGCTGGCGAATCGCCTCGAACACCGCCTCCATTTGCCCCGGCTGTTCCACGTCCAGCGGCAGCACCAGCGGCGAACCCAGCTGGTCGGCCAGCGGACGCACGTATTTTTCCGCTTTCTGGTTCAGGTAGGTGACGGCGAATTCGGCGCCCAGGTCGCGCAGCACGCTGGCGCAGCCGTAGGCGATGCTGTTTTCATTGGCGATGCCGACGATCAGGCCTTTCTTGCCGGCAAGAATGTTGCGAATGCTTTCCATCTGACCCTCTTGGTAAACCATGTGACCTCCGGGATTTGTAGGGTTGCAGGGCAGTATTGCGGGCTAATGAAGCAAAGGGATTTTTGTATTGACGATTCAGTCGGATATAATCGACGATTTGGCGGGACGAAGGCTTGATGTTGGAGCCCTTCATCCGCATCTGTCCGACTAGGCATGCCGGGCGTAAGTTCACGCTCGGATAGTGCAGTGCAGCATGAGTTCGGTTTATTATGCCATCATGATTACTGGTGGGGAAGCAAAGCTATGCCAATCTACGAATACCGTTGCGGCGCCTGCGGCGTCGCCAAAGAGCATCTGCAAAAACTCAGCGACGAGCCCGTCGCGCAATGCCCGGCCTGCGGCAGCGCCGAGTATCGCAAGCAGCTGTCCGCGGCCGGCTTCCAGCTGAAGGGTTCCGGCTGGTACGCCACCGATTTCAAGGGCGGCGCGTCCGGCGGCTCGTCCGCCTCGTCTTCGGACAGCGGCGGCGGCCATAGCTGCGGCACCGGCTGTGGGTGCGCGTAAACCCCGATGACGCCGCAAATCAAAATGACGCTGAAGGGCTATCTGGTCACCGGCTTGCTGGTGTGGCTGCCCTTGGCCGTGACGCTGTGGGTGTTGAACCTGATCGTCACTTCGCTGGACCAGACGCTGAACCTGTTGCCGCAGGAATGGCAGCCGGAGGCCTTGCTCGGCTTCCACCTGCCGGGCCTGGGCGTGGTGCTGTCGGTGCTGATCCTGCTGGGCACCGGCATGCTGGCCGCCAACGTGCTGGGCCAGCGCGTGCTGGACATGTGGGACGCGCTGCTGTCGCGCATCCCGGTGGTGAAGAGCATTTACAACAGCGTCAAGCAAGTCAGCGACACGCTGCTGTCCGACTCCGGCCAGGCCTTCAAGAAGGCGCTGCTGGTGCAGTTCCCTCATTCCGGCATGTGGACGGTGGCGTTTCAGACCGGCCCGCTGCCTGAAGTCGTGTCCGAATCGCTGTCCGACGACGAGTTCGTCGGGGTCTACGTGCCCACCATCCCCAACCCGACTTCGGGTTATTTCGTGATGGTGGCCAAGAAGGACACCCGCGACCTGAACATGAGCGTGGACGAGGCGTTGAAATACGCGATCTCCATGGGCATGGTGGCGCCGAACCCGCCGCCGGCCGCTCAGCGTCCGCGTCTGAACGACGAACATAATCGGCAGGGCTAGACCGACACCCTGTCTAGCCCTTAACGCCTTTCTTTCCCCCGGGCGGGGAAGCCTCACCGAATTTGAATAAAAGGGTTTACCCAATGCGAACCGACTATTGCGGACTTATTGACAAGAAATACCTCGGCCAGACCGTTACCGTGAAGGGCTGGGCTCACCGCCGCCGCGACCATGGCGGCGTGATCTTCATCGACCTGCGCGACCGCGAAGGCCTGGTGCAGGTGGTGATCGATCCGGACACCCCGGAAGCCTTCCAGCTGGCCGACAGCAGCCGCGGCGAATACGTGCTGTCCATCACCGGCATCGTGCGCGAGCGTCCGGCCGGCACCGCCAACAGCAAGATGATTTCCGGCGAGATCGAAATCCTGGCCAAGGAAATCGAAATCCTCAACGCCGCCGCCACGCCGCCGTTCCAGATCGACGACGAGACCCTGTCCGAGAACGTGCGTCTGACCAACCGCGTGATCGATCTGCGCCGCCCGGCGATGCAGAAAAACCTGCGTCTGCGCTACAAGGTGGCGATGGGCGTGCGCAACCACCTGGACAAGCAGGGCTTCATCGACATCGAAACCCCGATGCTGACCCGCTCCACGCCGGAAGGCGCGCGCGACTACCTGGTGCCGTCCCGCGTGCATCCGGGCGAATTCTTCGCGCTGCCGCAATCGCCGCAGCTGTTCAAGCAATTGCTGATGGTGGCCGGCTTCGACCGCTACTACCAGATCACCAAGTGCTTCCGCGACGAAGACCTGCGCGCCGACCGTCAGCCTGAATTCACCCAGATCGACATCGAGACCTCGTTCCTGAACGAGGATCAGATCATGGACATCACCGAGGGCATGACCAAGGAGATCTTCCGCGACGTGCTGGGCGTGGAGCTGCCGCAGTTCCCGCGCATGAGCTACGCCGACGCGATGTTCTACTACGGTTCCGACAAGCCGGACATGCGCGTGGACCTGAAATTCACCGAACTGACCGACGTGATGAAGTCGGAAGAGTTCAAGGTGTTCCGCGGCGCCGCCGACATGGCGAACGGCCGCGTAGTGGCCCTGCGCGTGCCGGGCGGTTCCGGCCTCAGCCGCAAGGAAATCGACGACTACACCCAGTTCGTCGGCATCTACGGCGCCAAGGGCCTGGCCTACATCAAGGTCAACGACGCCAGCAAGCCGACCGAAGAAGGCCTGCAGTCGCCCATCGTCAAGTTCCTGTCCGCCGACGGCCTGAAAGCCATCATCGAGCGCACCGGCGCGCAAAACGGCGACATCATCTTCTTCGGCGCGGACAAGGCCAAGGTGGTGAACGAGGCCATCGGCGCGCTGCGCATCAAGATCGGCCACGAGCACGGCCTGGCCAACGGCTACTTCGTCAAGGAATGGCGTCCGCTGTGGGTGGTGGACTTCCCGATGTTCGAGCACGACGAGGACGCCGACCGCTGGACCGCCTGCCACCATCCGTTCACCAGCCCGAAGCAGGGCCACGAGGACCTGATGGCCACCGATCCGGGCGCCTGCCTGGCGCGCGCTTACGACATGGTGCTGAACGGCTGGGAAATCGGCGGCGGCTCCATCCGTATCCATCGCGCTGAAATCCAGGAAAAAGTGTTCGGCGCGCTGAAGATCAGCCCGGAAGAGCAACAGAACAAGTTCGGCTTCCTGCTGGACAACCTGAAGTTCGGCGCGCCGCCGCACGGCGGCCTGGCCTTCGGCCTGGATCGCCTGGTGACGCTGATGTGCGGCGCGGAATCCATCCGCGACGTGATCGCCTTCCCGAAAACCCAGCGCGCCCAGTGCCTGCTGACCAACGCGCCCAACGCGGTGGACGACAAGCAACTGCGCGAACTGAACCTGCGCCTGCGCCAGAAGGCCGAGCCTTCCGCCTGACGCCGGCTTGATTCGACGTCGACGGCCGTTGCGCAAGCAGCGGCCGTTTTTCATTCGGCGGCTCTCGGCGTCCTTGGCTTGAACCTTGCGCTTTTGGCCCAATCTAATACCGGCCTCATACTTGACGCGAGCGCCTGCCGGGCCGGCATTGCAAAACTTTATCGCAACGATATGGATTTACAATTTGCCGATGTCGGCGGGCCTGATTTATAAAGCCTCGCATTCCGCCGCGTTTCCCGACGCCCGATCAGGGAAGCGCAGTCACACCAAGACCTTTAAGGAGATCCGCAATGGCCGTACTCGTTGGCAAACAAGCCCCCTTCTTCGATGGCGCGAAAACCTTCTCCGCCGTGCTGGGCGATGGTCAGATCGTTGACAACTACTCCTTCAAGCAAGCTACCGCCGGCAAGTACGCGGTAGTGTTCTTCTACCCGCTGGACTTCACCTTCGTGTGTCCGTCCGAGCTGATCGCCTTCGATCACCGCCTGGCCGATTTCAAAGCCAAGAACGTGGAAGTGATCGGCGTGTCCATCGACAGCCAGTTCTCCCACGCCGCATGGCGCAACACCCCGGTGGAAAAGGGCGGCATCGGCCAGGTTGGCTACACCCTGGTGGGCGACATCCAGCACGAACTGTGCAAGGCCTTCGACGTTGAAGCCGAAGGCGGCGTCGCTTTCCGCGGCTCCTTCCTGATCGACCGTTCCGGCGTGGTGCAGCACCAAGTGGTGAACAACCTGCCGCTGGGCCGCAACGTCGACGAAATGCTGCGCATGGTTGACGCGCTGCAGTTCACCGAAGAGCACGGCGAAGTGTGCCCGGCTGGCTGGAACAAGGGCAAGAAGGGCATGAAGCCGAGCGCCGAAGGCGTGGCTTCCTACCTGGCTGAAAACGCCAAGGACCTGTAATCCGTCGCAAGCGGATTGCGTCCGACCCTGCCCCGCGCGCCTTGGCCCGCGGGGCTTTTTATTGCGCGGCCCGCGCTGACTTGGCGCATTGCTCGCTATAACTAACAATAAGTTACCAAGATAACGACAGGCCCGAGCCATGCCTCTGCCGATCAGTCAGCTGGACAGCCTCACCATGCTGCATGCGATGCGCTCCACCTACCTGTCCGTGCCGCACGCCTTATTGGGCGCGGCCCTGCTGATCGGACTGGAATGGGGGCGGACGCCGGTCGTCCCGTCCGTATTGTGGCTGGTGCTTCTCAGCCTGTTGTTGTTGTGGCAATGGGGCACCACCTGGCGCGCCTGTCGCTGCCCCGAGCACGACGACTGGCAGATCGCCGCGCTGTACCGGCGCTTTGCCGTGCAGATCGTCGCCGTGGGCGTGGGCTGGGGAGCCGCGGCCTGGATCCTGATGCCCGACGGCGATCTGACTTACAGCCTGATCGTGGTGCTGTGGGGCATCGCAGTCAGCGCGGTGCTGGGCGCGATGCTGTCGGCGCGCCGCGAACTGTTTTACGGCTTCGTCGGCCCGCTCTGGTGCTTGCTGTTGTTGCGCTTGTTTCTGTCGCCGGAGCCGGTGCTGCGCTGGGTGGGCGTTTCCGGCATCATCTATTGCCTGTCGCTGATGCAATTCACTTCCTTATTGCATCGCTTTGCGCTGGAATCCATGGGGCAGCGCGCCGAAAACGCCAGCCTGATGCGGGAATTGACGCTGGAACAGACGCAGCTGGATAACTACAACGCGATGCTGGAGCAGAAAAACATGGAGCTGGACGGCGCGGTGGAGCGCATCAGCGAACTGGCCTCGCGCGACCCGCTGACCGGCGTGCTCAATATGCGCACCCTGATGCGGGAAATGGAGCGCCTGCTGGAGCTCTCGGAAACCCAGGGCTCGCCTTTCGCCATCGCCATCATCGATCTGGACCATTTCAAGCGTGTCAACGACAGCTGCGGCCATGCGCGCGGCGACGAGGTGTTGCAGCAGCTGTGCGAGCTGGCGCAGCAGGCCTTGGCGGACGGCGAACTGTTCGGCCGTTACGGTGGCGAGGAATTCCTGCTGCTGGCCCCGGCTTGCAGCGGCGCCGAGCTGAGCCGGCGCATGGAGGCGCTGCGCGACAAGGTGGGCGGCTGGGACTGGCGGCGGCTGACCGGCGACCTGCCGGTGACCCTGTCCTGCGGCGTGGCCGCCTGGCGGCCGGGGGTCGACCCGCTGGGCCTGCTGCAGCAGGCGGACAAGGCGCTGTATCAAGCCAAGGCGCTGGGGCGCGACCGCGTCTGCCTGGCGAGAGAGGCCGCGGCGTGAGGCGGAGACTGGGCATTCTGATGCCGTTTCCCTGGCAGGCCGCGCATCCGGAGCTGGAGGCGGAACTGGTGCGCCAGTTTGTCTCCATGCTCAAGCTCTCGATTCTGCAATCCTTCATCGCGATACCCCTGTTCGGCCTGCTGATGCTCGGGCACGCGCCCGCCTGGCGCATCCTGTGTTGGGTGGGCATCTTTCTGCTGATGCAATTGCTGTTCGCGCGGCTGGTCTACCGGTTTCACTGCCACGCGCATAGCCAGGACCAGGTGTTCCGGCACTACCAGGTCCTGCGGGAGCTGATGCTGTTCAGCGCGCTGGTGTGGAGCATGATGATGTGGTTCATGTTCCCGCAGACGGAGGGGCCTTACCGCATCGTGGTGGTGCTGTGGCTGGCCGGCGGTTTCGCCGCGGTGTGCCTGCTGCAAGCGCCGTGCCGCGATCTGCACCTGACGTTTTTCGTCGGCTATTGGGCGTATCCGCTGTACCGCTTCCATTCCGAGGGCACTTTGCTGTACAGCGCCTTGCTGGTGGGCGCGGTGATTTTCATCCTGGTGCAGTGGGAGTTCCTGTCCAGCTTCAATCCGCTGCTGCGCGACACCGTCAGGCTGCGCGAGCGCAATGCGGTGGTGCTGCGCCGGCTGCAGGAGCTGTACGCGGAAAGCGCGGCCAAGCGGGAGCTGCTGGAGCAGCGCAGGCAGATGCTGGAACAGGCGGCGGAACAGATGCGCTTGCTGGCGGATTCCGATGTGTTGACCGGCTGTCTGAACCAGCGGGCCTTGCGTTGCCGGATGGCGGAGCTGGACCAGTCGGACGCCGCGGTCTGGAGCCTGGCGATGCTGGATCTGGACGAATTCAAGCAGGTGAACGACCGCTTCGGCCATTTGGCGGGAGACCAGGTGCTGCAGCAGGCGGCGCAGCACATCGCCTCCTGTCTGGAGGGCTGGATGACGCTGGCGCGTTACGGCGGCGAGGAGTTCGTGGTGCTGGCGCCCGGCTTGGCGCCGGAGCGGCTGGCGGAGAGAATGGAGGCGGTCAGGCTGCGCCTGGCGCAGGCTCAGCTGGACGGCTTGCCGGACGGTTACGCGCAGACGGTGTCCATAGGCGTGGCGGGCCAGCCGCCGCTGAACGGCAGCCAGCAAGCCTTGCTGCAGGCGGACGCCGCCTTGTACCGGGCCAAGGCGTCCGGCCGCAATCGGGTGTGCGTGTGGGACGCGGAGCCGGAGCGGGACTAGGCCAGCCTGCCCAAAGCCTGCCGCGCTTGCCGAGAGGCGGCGCGGCGAGCGCGGTCCGAACGGTCCACGACGCGCGCATTCGGCTTCCTCAGCCGTTTTCGCCCTGGCTCGCCTTGGCCGGCGCGGCTTTGAACCGGCTCTGCGGCGCCGGCTCGGATTGGCGGGCGAGCATGAGGCGCAGCGCCGGCTGCTGGATCAGCGCCGACAGGCAGACGGCGGCGGCGCACATCCACCACAGCGCGACGCCGCCCACCGCGCCGTAGAGCCAGGTGCCCAAGGCCGGAGCGAACAGGGTGCGGCCCTGCCACACCGCGTTGTACAGCCCCAGATAGCGACCGCGCAGCCGGCCTTCCGAGCGGTGCATCACCAGCATGGTGTAACAGGGCGACACCAACAGCTCGCCCAGCGTCAGCGTCGTCATCATCAGCACCGCCCACAGCGGGCCCTGGCCCAGCGTCAGCCACAGGAAGGAGACGCCGGTCAGCAGCACGCCGGCCTGGGTGCTGGCCAGCAAGCCCCAGTCCAGAATGCGGCGGCTGATCGGAATCTGCAGCGCCACCACCATCAGGCCGTTCAGCGTGAACAGATAGCCCATCCATTGCGGGCCCAGTTGATAATGCTCGCGCAGGAACAGTCCCAGCGTCACATAGATCTGGTCGAATACCGCGGTCATCAGCGTCAGGGCCAGCAACATGCGCAGAAAGGGAAGGTCGCGCCAGGGGCCGACCAGCGCTTCGGCGCCGGTTTCGGCGGTTTCGAGCGCAGCCGGAGGGACGGGCGCCGAGTCGTTGCGGCGGTAGGCCCAGGCCAGCCACAGCGCCGCGCTCAGCGTGGCGGCGGCGTTGGCGGCGTAAACCCAGTCGTAGCCGATGGCGGCCAATGAGCCGCTGAGCAGGCCGGCGCCGGCGACGCCCAGATTGAAGGCCACCCGCAGCATGCCCTGGGCCACCGCGCGCTGCCGAGGCAGACAGGGCTCCAGCGCCAGCCGCAGATTGACCGGACGGAAAGCGCCGTCGGCGAAGCCGGAGACCAGCAGCACCGGCACGAACAGCCAGAGCGGGATCGCCAGCGCCAGCAACAGCAGGCACAGGCCGGAGGCGCTCAGGAACAGCGTGGCCAGCTTGCGGCCGTCGAAGCGGTCGGACAGCGCGCCGCCGTTGAGGGAGCCCAGCAGCGCGCCGGCGCCGTAGGCCGCCATCATCAGGCCGATCTGCGCATAGCCCAGCTGGTAGTTCTCGCGCAGATAAAGCGGCAGGAAGAGTTTGGAGATGCCGCCGATATTGTTGATCAGGCTGCACAACACCTGGATGTAGACCGTGGCGGGCAGGCCGCGATAGGGGGACAGCAGGCGTTTCAGCCAGGGGGCGGGGGGCGGGCGGCTCATAAGAATCCAGGATATGATTATGCTTTTGACTTATCTTGCTGCGTTGCAGCGAAGAAAGTCAACTCCGTGAATATCCTGGGCGAGCCGGAAGCCGCCGCGCGGCGCGCGCGCGGGTTTTCAGCGCAGCGGCAGCTTGGCCTTGACCGTGCGCATCATCGCGGGCTGGGCGGCGGCCACCGGGTGCAGCCCGTCAGGCTGGAATTGGGACAGATCGGCCTCGAAGCCGGCCACCAGCAGCGGCACGAAGGGCAGGCGTTCGCGCTTGGCCAGGTCGGCGTAGGCTTTGCGGAACTCGGCGCCGTATTGCGGGCCATAGTTCGGAGGCAGGGCCATGCCCACCAGCACCACCTTGGCCTTGCTTTGTTTGGCCAAGGCGATCATCTTGGACAGGTTGCCGCGCATCTGCGCCAACGGCAGGCCGCGCAGGCCGTCGTTGGCGCCCAGTTCCAGCACCACGATGTCCGGGCGATGGCGCGCCAGCGCGTCCGGCAGCCTGGCCAGGCCGCCGGCGGTGGTTTCTCCGGAGACGCTGGCATTGACGATGCGGTGCTTCGCCCCCATCTCCTTGGCGAGCAGGCTGACCCAGCCCTGGCCGGGAGACAGGCCGTAGCCGGCGGACAGACTGTCGCCGAACACCAGTATCGTCGCGGCGGACGCCGGCAGCATCAGCAGGCACAGGCCGGCGGAAAGTAGAACTTTGCTTAGTATCGAGCGCATAAATGAATCCAATTGAAACCCAGGCGGTGTTGGCGGCCAGCGAGCTGGCCAAGCAGGTGCATTTCCACGGCGAGCCGCTGAACATCCTGCGCAGCGCCACGCTGACCCTGTATCCGGGCGAGAGCGTGGCCATTGTCGGCGCCTCCGGCTCCGGCAAGTCTACCCTGTTGTCCCTGTTGGCGGGGCTGGACCATCCGTCCGGCGGCGAGGTGTCCTTGTTCGGCCAAGCCTTGTCCGGCTTGAGCGAAGACGCGCGCGCGCTGCTGCGCAGAGACAAGGTGGGGTTCGTGTTCCAGAATTTCCAGCTGATGCCGCAACTGACCGCGCTGGAAAACGTGATGCTGCCGCTGGAGCTGGCCGGCCGCGCCGACGCGCGCGAAGCGGCGCGCCAGATGTTGGACCGCGTCGGCCTCAGCCACAGGCTGGGCCATTACCCGCGTCATCTTTCCGGCGGCGAGCAGCAACGGGTGGCCCTGGCGCGCGCCTTTGTCATTCATCCCGGCCTGCTGTTCGCCGACGAGCCCACCGGCAATCTGGACCCGCACAGCGGCCGGCAGATCATCGACCTGCTGTTCCAGCTCAACGCCGAGCAGGGCACCGCCCTGGTGCTGGTCACCCACGACACCGAACTGGCCAGCCGTTGCGACGCCATCTACCGGCTGGTGGAAGGCAAGCTCAACGGAGCGCGCTCATGACGCTGGCCGGCCGCTTGACCCTGGTGTTGCGCTTCATCCGCCGCGAACTGGTGTCCGGCGAGCTGACCATCCTGGCGCTGGCCCTGGTGGTGGCGGTGATGGCGATGAGCAGCGTGGCCTTTTTCTCAGACCGCGTGGAGCGCGCGCTGACCACCCAGGCCACCCAGCTGCTGGCCGCCGATCTGGTGCTCAACGGCAATCAGCCGGCGCCGGAGTCCATCCGCCGCGAGGCGGAAAAACGCGGCCTGCGGCTGGCCGACAACATCAGCTTTCCCTCCATGGTGTTTTCCGGCGGCCAGGCGGCCTTGGCCACGTATAAATCGGTCAGCGACAACTATCCCTTGCGCGGCGAAGTCAGCGTGCGGCTGGCCGACGGCCGGATCGAAACCGGCAGCCTGCGGCCGGCCGCGGGCACCGCCTGGGCCGACGCCAGACTGATGCGGCGGCTGAAGCTGAAGCTGGGCGACACCCTGGGCGTGGGCGGCGCGCAGCTGCGGCTGGCCGGCGAAATCGTCCGCGAGCCGGACGGCGCGATGGATTTGTACAACTTCGTGCCGCGGCTGATGTTCAACCGCGCCGACCTGGCCGCCACCGGCCTGATTCAGGAAGGCAGCCGCGCGCGCTGGCGGCTGATGTTCGCCGGAGACGACCGCGGCGTCGCCGATTTCCGCCAGTGGCTGGAAAAGGCCAAGCCCAAGGACGCGCGGCTGGAAAACGTGGAGGAGGCCAGGCCGGAAGTGCGCACCGCGCTGGAGCGCGCGCGGCGTTTTCTGGGCCTGACCGCGATGCTGACCGTGGCGCTGGCGGCGTCGGCGGTGGCGCTGGTGGTGCGGCGTTATCTGGCGCGCCATTGGCAGCAGGTGGCGGTGCTGCGCTGCCTGGGCCTGACCGCGGGCGAGGTGTGGGGGCTGTTCGTCAGCCTGTTCCTCTTGCTGGGCCTGCTGGCCGGCGCGCTGGGCACCGCCGGCGGCTTCGGCGTGCAGCTGGCCTTGATGCGGCTGGCCAGCGGCTATGTCGGCGAAATCCTGCCCGATCCGGGCTGGCTGACCTGGCTGGTGGGCCCGCTGGCCTCGCTGGTGCTGCTGGCCGGCCTGGCGCTGCCGCCCTTGATGGGCATACGCGACGTGCCGCCGGCGGCGGTGCTGCGCGATGAATTGACGCCGACGCGCCAGGGCGTGCTGGCGCCCTTGCTGGCCCTGGTGGCGCTGCTGGGCCTGGCCGCCTGGCAGGTGGGCGACCTGGCGGTGGCCGGCTGGCTGCTGGCCGGCATGCTGGGCTTCTTCGCCGCGGTGGGCGCGCTGGCGCTGGGCGTGGTTCATCTGATGCGGCGGCTGCCGCGCGGACGCCGGGTGGGCTGGCGCTTCGGCATCGCCAATATCGCGCGCCGCCACTGGCTGGCGGTGATACAGATCGTGTCCTTGTCGGTGGGCCTGATGGCCTTGCTGACGCTGACCATCGTCCGCGACGACCTGATCGGCGCCTGGCAGCGCAGCGTGCCGGCGGACGCGCCGAACAAATTCGTCATCAATATCCAGCGCCATCAGCTCGACGGCGTGCGCAACGCCTTCGCCGCGGAGGGACGCGCGGCGCCGGAACTGGCGCCCATGGTGCGGGCGCGGCTGATCGCGATCAACGAGCATCCGGTGCGGCCGTCCGCCTATGAAGACGAGCGCGCGCGGCGGCTGGCCGAGCGCGAATTCAATCTGTCCTGGCGCGACGAATTGCCGCCGGGCAATAAGCTGACCGCGGGCCAATGGTGGCAGCCCCAGAAACGGATTCCGCCGCAGTTCTCGGTGGAGCGCGGGCTGGCCGACACCCTGGGCATCAAGCTGGGCGACATGTTGGCCTTCGACCTGGCCGGCACCACTTACCGCGCCAAGGTCACCAGCCTGCGCGAAGTGCCGTGGGACAGTTTCCGCGTCAATTTCTTCGTGATCGGCACGCCCGGCCAGTTCAGCCAGCAGCCGGCCAGCTGGATCAGCAGCTTCCGGCTGGAGGCGGCGGACGAGGACTTCGTCAATCGCCTGGTGGGCGAGTTTCCCAATCTGACCGTGATCGACGTCGGGGCGATTCTGACCGAGGTGAGGGCGATGATGGACAAGCTGTCGCGCGGCATCGAGGCCATGTTCGGCCTGGCGCTGGCCGCCGGCGTGCTGGTGTTGTGGGCGTCGCTGGCGGCCACCCGCGACGAGCGGCTGTTCGATGTCGGCCTGATGCGGGCGCTGGGGGCGTCGCGGCGACAGGTGCGCAGCGTGGTGCTGGCGGAGCTGGCCTGGCTGGGCGCGTTTTCCGGTTTATTGGCGGCGTTGGGCGCGATGGGCATCGGCGCTTTGGCTTCGGTCAAATTGTTCAATCTGCCCTTGGTGTTCAATCCCTGGCTGTTGCCCGCCGGCGTCGTCAGCGGCGCGCTGGTGGTGGTGGTGGCCGGTTGGCCGTTGGTGGGGCGAGTGACCCGGACATCGCCGATGGCGGTGTTGCGGGCGATCTGAGTTTGGTGGTCAAAGCTGAGAGTCAAGCGGGAGCAGACCCGCAAGGAGACGCATGATGGATGCGATAGTACAGGCGGCAATGGCCAAGTGGCCGAACGTGCCCGCCGTGTTTGGCTGGCTGCGGCTGGACGCGCGCGGCCAGTGGTGGATCAAGGACGAACGCCTGCAGCACGAGGCGATGATCGAGTTCTTCGGCCGCAACTACAGCCGCGACGGGCTGGGGCGCTGTTATGTGCAGAACGGGCCGCAGAAAGTCTATGTGACGCTGGACGCCGCGCCGCTGGTGGCGCGGCGTACCCCGTCGGGCTGGAGCACGCTGCCCTACGACGACGACGTGCCGGCGCGCTCCGCCTGGCTGACGCCGGAGGGCATGCTGTTGATCGAGATCGGCGGCGAGCTGGCGGCGGTGGACGACCGCGACCTGGCCGCGGTGCTGGACGAAGGGGCGCCGGGCTGGGACGGCGACATGGCTACGCTGCCGGACCGGCTGGCCTTGGGCAAGGCCGCGATTCCGCTGGGCAAGGAGAGCCTGCCGGATTTGTGGCTGCGCTACGGCATCGTCGGCCGCCCCAAGGGCTGAGCCGCTCCGCCGTCAAACAAAACCCCGGGCTTGCCCGGGGTTTTGTTTGGCCCGCGCGCGGCGGGGCTTGGACCCCGTTCAAAATCTGCTGAGCGTCGGCCGCAACGCTTGGTCCCGCTCCCGCTTGCGAGACTTTGAACAGGTTCTTAGA